>CADCFA010000012.1 GCA_902800595.1 uncultured Prevotellaceae bacterium
CCGGTGCCTCTCAGCACGGTAGTTTTCAAGACTACTGTAATCGACCACTCTACCATCTCTCCAGTGCTTCGATTTTCCTGAAAGCGGGTGCAAAGGTACATGTTTTTTTGGAAACCAACAAATTTTTAAGCAACTTTTTGCGAATAATTTGGCATTTCGCCCGAATTTGTGTAATTTTGCACCCGTGATTTATCCAAATAACTTCGAACGCAAGCTCGGTTTTGATGAGATAAGGCGGTTGCTGAGGGAGCATTGCCTCAGTTCGCTAGGACAGGAAAAGGTAGATGAGATTACCTTCTCCACTGATGCCGCGCAAGTGAACGAATGGTTGGCTCAGGTGCGCGAGTTTCGCAGGTTGCAAGCTGAGAAGGACGACTTCCCTATGCAGTATTTCTTCGACGTGAGAAAGGCCGTGAGCCGTATCCGACTGGAGAACACGCACCTGGAAGAGGATGAGGTTTGGGATCTGAGGCGTTCGCTGGAGACGATTACCAACATTGTGCGCTATCTGGAACAGGGTGCTGAGGAGACAACCAGCGGTGAGCTGAACTATCCCTACCCTGCCCTTCAGAGACTGTCGGAGGGTGTGATGACCTTCCCTGCCATGATCCGTCGCATAGACTCCATCCTCGACAAGTTTGGAAAGATCAAGGATTCTGCCTCGATGACCTTGGCTGGCATCCGTCATGAACTGGAGAAGACGCAGGGCAGCATCTCGCGTACCTTATATACAATATTGCATGCTGCTCAGAAAGACGGACTGGTGGAGAAAGACGCTGCCCCAACGATGCGTGACGGACGACTGGTGTTGCCTGTGGCCCCCTCAGTGAAGCGCAGAATCAACGGTATCGTGCACGACGAGAGTGCCACAGGAAAGACCGTATTCATCGAGCCTGCCGAAGTGGTGGAAGCCAACAATAAGGTGCGTCAGCTGGAGGCAGAAGAGCGCAGGGAGGTGATCCGTATCCTGACAGTGTTCACCGACGAGGTGCGCCCGCATGTGAACGAGATTCTCGAATCCTATCAGTTCCTGGCACAGATCGACCTGATTTATGCCAAGGCACAATTAGCTCAGCAGACACAGGCTTTTGAACCTGTGGTCGAGAACAAGCCTCATCTGGACTGGATACGTGCCATACACCCACTGTTGCAGCTCTCGCTGCAGAAGCAGGGCAAGAGTGTGGTGCCGCTGGACATCAGACTCCAGGGAGACAAGGAGACAAGGAGACAAGGAGACAAAAATATCGGACGGCTGCTAATTATCTCGGGACCGAATGCCGGCGGAAAGTCGGTGTGTCTGAAAACCGTCGGACTATTGCAATATATGCTCCAGTGCGGCCTGCCTATTCCCATCGGCGATCGCAGCATGACGGGCATCTTCCACCATATTCTGATTGACATCGGTGATGAGCAGAGCATTGAGAACGATCTCTCGACTTACTCGAGTCATCTGATGAACATGAAGCAGATGATGAAGATGGCCGACGCGCATACCTTATTATTAATAGATGAGTTCGGCAGCGGCACAGAACCTACCATCGGCGGTGCCATCGCAGAAGCGATGCTGAAGCAGTTCTGGAAGAAGGAGGCCTTTGGCGTGATTACCACCCACTATCAGAACCTGAAGCACTTTGCCGAGGATCATCCCGGGGTGGTGAACGGAGCGATGCTCTATGACCGTCATGAGATGCAGGCCTTGTTTCAGTTGGCTATCGGTCAGCCTGGCTCTTCGTTTGCCATCGAGATAGCCCGCAAGACGGGTATCCCTGAGGAGGTGATCAAAGATGCCTCAGACATCGTGGGCTCCGAGTATATCCAGAGCGACAAGTATCTACAGGACATCGTGCGCGACAAGCGTTATTGGGAGGGGAAGCGACAGACCATCCACCAACATGAGAAGTCGCTGGAGAGTAAGATCAACCGCTACGAGGACGAGTTGACAGAGATCGAGCGCCAGCGCAAGGAGATTCTGCGCAAAGCCAAGGAGGAAGCCGAAGAGCTGTTGCGTGAGAGTAATAAGAAGATCGAGAATGCCATCCGTGAGATTAAGGAGGCCCAGGCAGAGAAAGAGCGTACCAGACTCGTGCGTGAGGAGCTGAACACCTTTAAGGAAGAGCTGGCTGGTATTGACACTAAAGACAACGACGAGGCCATCGCCCGCAAGATCCGACAGCTGCAGGAGCGCAAGGAGCGCCGTGAGAAGCGCAAGGCAGAAAAGGCTGCCGAATCGGCAGCTACCCAATCTAGTCAGTCTAACAAACCTAGTAAACCTAGTCAGTCTAGCAGACCATTTGCCCCAGGCGACACCGTGAGGATCAAGGGTCTGACGTCAGTCGGCACCATCGAGAGCATTGATAGCGACAAGGCTGTGGTGATCTTCGGCGGCATGAAGACAAAGATGCGTGCCGATCGTTTGGAACATGCAGAACTATCGAAGAGCCAGCTTTCCAAACAAGAGGAACGCAACAACAACATCGCAGGTTCATATACTATGGTATCGAAGGATACGCGCGATGTAATAGATAACCGTAAACTGAATTTCAAACAAGATATCGACGTGAGAGGCATGAGAGGCGACGAGGCCATCAGTGCTATCACCTATTTTATTGATGATGCGATATTGGTGGGCGTATCAAGAGTCAGAATTCTTCATGGCACAGGCTCTGGAATCCTGCGCCAGCTGATACGCCAATATCTGGCCACTGTGCCCAATGTTTCGCACTTCCGCGACGAGCATGTGCAGTTCGGCGGAGCTGGCATTACTGTTGTAGATTTAGACTGATTTTGGGGTCATTTTTGTTATTTAAGACTTCTTGACATAAATCAGTGTGCGCACACAATTTTTATAAAAAAGCCTAAAAAACTTGCATAACTCGTTGATTACCCGTAACTTTGCACCGGATTTGAGAAAATCCACGCGGAAAAGTCGCTCTTTGAAAAAGAAAATCTAAAGGATAACGCGGTTCTTTGCAAGCAAACGACCTGTGAAGGTCAAAAGCTTGTGATAATTAGCCGCCTAAAGTATAGAGATATGATTCAAATTGTAAAGAAAGCAAGTTTGGTCATGATGGCCCTTGCGATGTGTTGCACTACTGCCTTGGCAGGTGGAAATGCGACTAAGAGTAAGAAAGCAAAAGCTTTTAACTGGAATCCGATCATGGATGCAATCATCCAGGTGGAAAGCGAAGGAAATCCAAACGCCGTGAGTGGGAACTCCGTAGGCGTGATGCAGATTACTCCGATTCTCGTAAAGGAATGTAATGACATTCTAAAGAAGCAGAAGAGTAAGAAGCAATTTACAATGAACGACCGCTATAGTGTAGCCAAGTCGAAAGAGATGTTCCTTCTGATTCAATCGTATCATAACCCTATGAATAGCATAGAGAAGGCTATTCGCTCCTGGAATGGAGGTATGCGCTACAGTGTTCGAGCAACCAACAAGTATTACAAAAAGGTTATGAGTAAAATGAAGTAGATGATCTATTTCTGATTTATACAAGTCCGATTGTCAAGACATAAAACTTGGCGATTGGACTTTTTTTATGAATAAATCCTAAATTATTTGCTCATTTAAGCGACTATCACTATCTTTGCCGCCGAATTAATCATTTAAAACAAGTAGAGACTATGACACTGATTATCATTTTAGTAGTGGTTGCAATCCTGGTTATAGGATGCATCAGCATTTACAACACCCTCGTCAAACTGCGTAACAACCGAGAGAACGCCTTTGCCAACATCGACGTGCAGTTGAAGCAGCGCCACGACCTGATTCCACAGTTGGTAGCCACCGTGAAAGGCTATGCTCAGCATGAGAAAGAACTGTTGGAGCGCGTAACACAAGCCCGCGCCGCAGCTATGGGTGCTACCACCATCAACGATAAGATCCAGGCAGAGAACGCCCTCTCAAGTGCACTGGCAGGACTGAAGGTATCGGTAGAGGCTTATCCTGAGCTGAAGGCCAACCAGAACTTCCTGCAGCTACAGGAAGAGATTTCCGACATTGAGAACAAGATTGCTGCTACGCGCCGTTACTTCAACTCAGCTACACGTGAGCTGAACAATGCCGTACAGACCTTCCCATCGAACATTTTTGCCAACATGTTCGGATTCAAGAAGGAGCCCATGTTTGAGATAGCTCAAGAGGAGCGTGCCACCATCGAGAAGGCACCAGAGATCAAGTTCTAAAAGCCGATGAAATACGTCGGAATACAAAGTCAGATATCGAGCAACAACATGAAGAGCATGTTGTTGCTCATTACCTTTCCCATCATCCTGTTGGGGATGCTATGGATCTTCCTGGCTATCATCACCTATCTTGGTGGAGACTATTACGAACAGAACAGCTACTACATCAAGAAGCTTGGAGCCAACTACGAACCTCAGTTCGACACAAGTTCCGTAAACTGGGCCTTCACGAAGATTGCCCCCTTTGTGATTATCGGTGTAGTCATCTGGTTTGTCATCGCCTATTTCTCCAACACGAAGATGATTCAGAAAGCTACAGGTGCCCAACCACTGATGCGCAGAGAAAATCCCAGGGTGTATAACATCGTGGAGAACCTCTGTATGTCATGCGGCATGGATATGCCGAAGGTGAACGTGATTGACGATCCGCAGCTGAACGCTTTTGCCAGCGGCATCGACAAGAACTCCTATACCGTCACTGTCACTACCGGGCTGCTCGATTGCCTGAACGATGAAGAGCTGGCAGGCGTGATCGGACACGAGCTGACACACATCCGTAACCGCGATACCCGGCTGCTGATCACCAGCATCATCTTCGTAGGCATCGTATCCACCGTATTGTCGCTTGTGGTACGTATGATCTACAACCGTATGCTGTTCGGCGGTTTCAGTAGCAGTAGCAGTAGTGACAACGATCGCAACAACAAGGGAAACGGATTGTCTGTAATAGTCATCATGCTCATTGGCGCTGTATGTGCAGGTATCGCCTATCTCTTTATCATGCTCACCCGTTTTGCCATCTCCCGCAAACGAGAGTTCATGGCTGACGCAGGAGGAGCAGAACTCTGTGGCAACCCGTTGGCACTGGCTTCGGCTCTCAGGAAGATTTCTAATAATCCAGGACTTGGTGAAGTGGAACGAGATGATATTGCACAGATGTATATCATCCGCCCCAAACAGATGGCACAGGGGTTGATGAGTTTCATCAGCGGTCTCTTCGCCACCCATCCTAGTACGGAAGAACGAATCAGAATATTGGAACAGTTCTAAAAAAAAGAAAGTGTGCAAGCCTTGATGACTTACACACTTCTTCTTTAGTTGCGGAGGCAGGATTCGAACGTGCGACCTCCAGGTTATGAGCCTGGCGAGCTACCAACTGCTCCACTCCGCGATGTTATTTTTCTTAAGCGGGTGCAAAACAAATATTTATGCTGTTTTTTTAGAAAATCGCCATTTTTACAACTTTTTACCTCTTTTTTCTTGCGCAATTCGAAGAAAAACCCTACATTTGCACACTGTTACAGCAATGTGCAATACATAAACCAAAGGAGGAGTCAAAAGTATGTCAATATCCAAAACGAGACAGAAACTAGTTGATGTTGCCCGCCAGCTGTTTGCCAAGAACGGACTGGAGAACACCACTATGAACGACATAGCCATGCAATCGGGCAAAGGGCGACGCACCCTCTATACCTATTTTAAATCGAAAGAAGAGATCTATTACGCAGTTATCGAAGGAGAACTGGAGCGTTTAAGCGACAAACTCGACGAGGTGGCAGCTCGTAAAATTCGTCCGCAGGACAAGATTATCGAGCTGATCTACACCCACCTGAGCATGATCCGTGAGACTGTGGTGAGAAACGGAAACCTGCGTGCTGAGTTCTTCCGCAATATCTGGATGGTGGAAAAGGTGCGCAAGCATTTTGACGATGCAGAGATTGAGCTCTTCAGAAAGGTCTATACAGAAGGTAAGGAGGAGGGTGAGTTTGATATTGACAATGTGGATCTCGTGGCCGACATCACCCACTATTGTATCAAAGGTCTGGAGGTGCCTTATATCTACGGACGTATCGCACATGGCATGAAGGAAGAGGACACCAAGCCCCAAGTGGCAAAGGTGGTATATGGTGCATTGGGAAAATTCAGAAGAAATTGAGGAATTAAACATTTAGGAAATTAAATATTAAACATTAATTATGGGATTATTAGAAGGTAAGACAGCGCTGATTACAGGTGCTGCACGCGGTATCGGAAAAGCTATCGCACTGAAGTTCGCCGCAGAAGGCGCAAACATCGCATTCACCGACCTCGCAGTCAACGAGGAGACAGAGAAAGAAATTGCAGCCCTGGGCGTAAAGGCTAAGAGTTATGCTTCTAACGCTGCAGACTTCGCTCAGACAGAGGAAGTGGTGAAGGCAGTGAAGGAGGAGTTCGGCTCAATCGACATTCTCGTCAACAATGCCGGCATCACGAAGGATGGTCTGATGCTGCGCATGACAGAGCAGCAGTGGGATGCTGTGATTGCAGTGAACCTGAAGTCGGCTTTCAACTTCATTCATGCCTGTGTACCTGTGATGATGCGTCAGCGTGGTGGTTCAATCATCAATATGGCCTCCGTCGTAGGTGTTCATGGTAATGCTGGACAAGCTAACTATGCCGCTTCAAAGGCTGGCCTGATTGCACTAGCTAAGAGTATCGGGCAGGAAATGGGACCAAAGGGTATTCGTGCTAACGCCATTGCCCCCGGTTTCATCGATACAGCCATGACGCAGGCGCTGCCTGACGACATCCGCAAAGAGTGGATCAACAAGATTCCGCTGCGCCGTGGCGGTCAGGTAGAAGATATCGCCAACGTGGCTACCTTCCTGGCTTCTGACCTCTCAAGCTATGTAAGCGGTCAGGTAATCCAGGTTGATGGTGGTATGAATATGTAAGCAACATGGAGGTCGTTTACGAGGACAACCATATCATTATAGTCAACAAGCAGAGCGGGGAGATCGTACAGGGCGATAAGACTGGCGATCGCCCCCTCTCTGATATTGTGAAGGACTATATCAAGGAGAAGTACCAGAAGCCAGGGGCTGTGTTCCTGGGTGTGGTGCATCGCCTGGACCGTCCTGTATCAGGACTGGTGGTCTTCGCCCGTACCTCAAAAGCCCTCACCCGTCTGAACAAGATGTTTGCCGAGGGGGAGGTGCATAAGACTTATTGGGCTATTGTGAAAAACACGCCCCACGAGTCAGAAGGCACATTGATTCATTGGCTGGTGCGCAACGAGAAGCAGAACAAAAGTCTGTTGGAAGTGCAGCTGATGACAGGTCGTCACCATCAGATCCGCTGTCAGTTGGCAGCAATGGGCTGTCCCATCAAGGGCGATCTGAAATACGGAGCCCCCCGCAGTAATCCCGATGGCAGCATCTCACTGTTGTCACGCAAAGTGGAGTTCATCCACCCCGTATCAAAAGAACGGATCACCGTAGAGGCTCCCCTCCCCGATGACCCGTTATGGCAGGCGTTCGCCTGATGATCATTTAATCGTTTCTAATCCAGTTTTGGCGTATAGAACCATTCTTTAGGCACACTCACGCGCTCAGACATCCATTTCAGCTCTGGCTCCACAGCAATAATCATTGGAGCAGCGCCCTTCTTCGGGAAGGTGATTGTAAACACCTCGTTTGACTCTTTCTGATTGACCACGATGGATACATTGTTATTAGTTGGTTGCCAACCATAAACAGGGAACTCATCCAGCACGGCATTGTAATCAATGTCACCTTGTGTTGTGTTATACATCTTTGAGGCATCAAACTTAGAGTTCTTTTTCCATTCCGTATCACCGATCCTCAATGTCAGGTCGAGTGTACCACCAAGGGCACGGACGATAGCTTTCTGTTCAGCACCAGTACTCGTTTCCTCATCTTTTACAACAACACCATTCTCTTTCGTGATCTTATGACCGACCTTAACAGTCTCAATCACATCAACCACGACATCGTTAAAGTCGAAGTCATTAGTAGAGCCAAGGTCTTCAATCATATAGCGCTTAGTGGTGTAGTATTCTGCCACATATTCGTCTTCAGAAACAATCACCTCTGCAGGCACATCAGGGTTGCCGACAATTGCCAACACGACATCGTTGAAATCCTGATCGCTGGTTTCACCGCTGTCACCTTTAACCAGAATATCCTCAATACCGACATACTTAATGATGGCGTCGTTCTGCAGTTCTATGCGATTACTTGAAAGGTCAAGCTGAACTTCTTTCGGTACATCCACGTAAATAGCCTGTCCATTCATCGTACCAACACTTGTTCTGGGCTTACCATAACTCTTCTGCTCATCAAGGTAAATCTGGATCGGCGTACCTATTGGTGCCTGAATCTTGAGACCTTTCATATCAATGACAGAGTTATTAGCCGTCATGCCATTCACATAGGGCTTACTATAGTCTTCCCAGGTCTTATCGTAAAGTTGCATCACATCATTATTACCAACCTTGATCTTCAGTTTGTGAAGCCAACGTCCCTGTGTGGAGATGGGGAAGATATAGAAGGAACTTGAAGGTGACACCAACACGGCTGTCTTACCTTCATGTTTCTGTTTTTCAGGCAAGATCTTCTTGATAGCCTCAAAAATAGGCTTGTTTTTCGTGATGGTTTTGCCATCGGTAATGCCAAAGTCCAGTCCATCAATCAACTCTGCAGAAATAACATCCGCACGAGTACCTAATCTAGCACCTTTCGTAAAATCCCATGTCTGATCGGGAAAAGTACCATACTTCGTAACAAAGTTATCTGCATAACTCTGCATTTGATTCTTCTCACGCGCCGTTGAATCATATAGATTCTCGGATTTGCCGCACGATACCAATATCATGGCTACGGCTAAAAAAGATAATAACGGTTTCATACTTAACATCATTTACTAACAAAAAAACAATTGATTTGCCTGCAAAATTAGTATTTTTTTACTTAACAAGCAAATTTATCTTCTCTTTTTTGTTAATTTAACGACATATATCAAGTCTTCATTATTATTTTTTCTAAAAAAGCTTTGCCTTTCATCAGAAATGATGTAATTTTGCACAAAATTATTAATTGGAATGGTATATAGGATTACCGATAATATAACTTCCCCCTTGGGTATGACCAGCGCACAGAATTATCAGGCCGTAAAGGCAGGACTTTCTGCGCTAACGCATTATTCGAATCTTTGGGATATACCAGATCCATTTACTGCGGCTTTGTTCAGCATATCACAGAACCAGGCGATGTACCAGGCAGGTACCACCCGTTTTGAGGCTTTAGTCATCCATTCGATAACGCAGGCACTCGAAAGTACCAATCTTGACATCACTTCATCACGCGTTTTATTGATATTAAGTACCACTAAAGCCAATGTGGAGTTATTGGAGTATCCGGATACCCCTTTAGAAATGCTACACCCAGGCGAATGTGCTCAGCGTATTGCCAAATTTCTGGGAATGACAACAGAGCCGATTGTAGTATGCAATGCCTGTGTATCCGGACTGTCTGCACTCATTCTGGCAGAGCGGCTCCTTTCACAGAAGATTTACGACTATGCCATTGTCTGTGGTGCAGATGTACTCTCTCGCTTTGTCATCTCAGGTTTCCAATCGTTTAAGTCGATGGATTCCCAGCCTTGTCGTCCTTACGACATCGAGCGGTTGGGAATGAATTTGGGAGAGGCAGCGGCAACATTGATTCTTGCCAGTGAGGAGGCTGAACATCAAGAAGGCTGGAAAATTCTGCAAGGTGCGATTCGCAATGATGCCCATCATATCAGTACCCCTTCTAACAAAGGCGAGGGCGCCTGTCGTGCACTGACGCCCCTACTCCAACAGGTAAACAAGGAAGAACTGGCTTTGGTAAATGCCCACGGCACAGCCACGATGTTTATGGATCAGATGGAGGCTATAGCGCTTCACAGGACTGCACTTGAGGATATTCCGGTAAACAGCTACAAGGGTTATTTCGGACACACCTTAGGTGCAGCAGGTGTGTTGGAGACAGTCCTCACGATACATGCGCTCGACGATCATACAATTCTTGGCACACGCGGTTTTCAGGAGTTGGGAGTCTCTGTTCCCATTCAGGTATCTGCAGAATCAAGAACTACCGATAAGCAGACCTTCATCAAGCTGATCTCGGGTTTTGGAGGTAGTAATGCAGCGCTGTTGGTCTCATCAGAATCACAGATTAAGGGCCATCAGGTTGAAGTATGCCCAACACGACAGACGCATCGGGTAGTCATCACCCCTGACGGACTGATGACAGATGGTAAGCGTCAGTCCTTGACGGCTACCGGCAAAGCACTGCTCACCGCACTCTATCACACCTATGTAAAGGACTATCCTAAATTCTATAAGATGGATGGTCTGGGCAAGCTCGGGTTCCTGGCTTCTGAGTTGTTAATGGCATGTGAAGCAGATACACAGCCAACAGAAAGCGAGCAAAGAGCTGTGATACTCTTCAATCACTCCTCTTCAATAGCTACCGACCAACGCTATCAGACCTCCATACAACCTGAGGATTATTACCCCAGTCCGTCGCTATTTGTATATACCCTTCCAAACATTGTCACTGGTGAGATTGCTATCCGTCACCACCTTTACGGTGAGACATCTTTCTACATTCTGTCTTCGCGAGACGAACAAGTCATGATGCAAATTCAACAGGCAGCTTTTTGCGATCCGTCAACCAAGAGTATGATAACAGGCTGGATTGATTATGAAGACGAGGCACATTTCTGCGCCGATATGTATATTCTAGAAACTACAACCCCATAAGCTTATGAAAAGAGTCATCAAGTGGATTGGGATTGCGGTGCTATCACCCCTGCTACTGTGTTTACTGCTTGCCGTTCTGATTTATCTGCCGCCTGTACAGAACTGGGCTGTGAAGAAAATAGCTGCCGTTGCCTCTGAGAAAACAGGTATGGAGATTACCGTAGGTCATGTCAGTCTGGCCTTTCCACTAGACTTACAACTTGACGATTTTAAAGCCATCAAGCAAAACGACTCTCTGCCACAAGTACGTGATACGATTGCAGATGTACACCGACTCATCGCAGATGTCAGGCTCTTGCCTTTATTCCGCAGCAAAGTCGTTATCGATGAACTTTCACTCCAACAAGCCCGTATCAACACCAACGGCTTTATCAGCGACCTGCGCATAAAAGGAGATCTACAGGAGCTATGGCTCTCGTCAAAGGGTATAGACCTCGACAAAGAGACAGTAGAAGTGAATGGTGCACGATTGCAGGAGGCACGTTTAGATATCGCCCTCAGCGATACGGCAGCTGCCGACACGACACCCTCCACCTTGAAGTGGCGCATCAATGCAGATAGTCTCACCATCAGCAAGACAGGCTTCAAGGTCCATCTGCCAGGCGACACCCTGAACGTGAATGGTTACTTGGAGAGATTTGTGGCCCGACAAGCTAATATCGACATTGGTAAAAACATCTACAAGGTAGGGAGTCTTGACTGGAATAACGGTACCTTGGCATACCACAATAGGTTCGAGCCTGAGACAGACGGTTTTGATTACAATCATATCACACTTAACCACATCAATCTTGGCATCGACAACATCATATGCACTCCAGACAGCACCTCTATATTCGTACGGAAAACATTCTTTAGGGAGAAGAGCGGCATTGAGGTGAATGAGTTCACAGGTGGCATCACCCTCGACTCAGCATATAACCATATCAGACTACCTCTGACCACCCTGAAAACTGCCGACTCCAACATCATGGCGGAAGCTGACTTAGACCTTTCTGCTTTCGATGATCAGAACCCTGGACAGATGAAGGTGCGTCTCTTTGCACAATTAGGCAAGCAGGACATCGAGAGATACGTGGGACAACTGCCCCAGAAGTTCATGGAGCATTTCCCCAACCATCCGCTCAACATCCGAGGCTCCATCAATGGTAACATGAAGCAGTTGGATGTGACAGGCATCGATATTGACCTGGCCACAGCTGTCCATGCATCGCTGAAAGGAAAAGCAGAAAACGTCACAGACCTCAGCCGCATGAAGGCTGACATTGAGGTGACAGGTAAGACGCAGGAACTGAACTTCCTGATTGCACTGATGGATCCCAAGATGAGCGGCACCTATCATATCCCCAATGGGATGGAGATTGACGGAAGGGTGAGAGCCAATGGTACCCGCTACACAACCGACATGACTCTGCGCGAAGGCAAAGGTAATATGAAGCTGAAAGGCAATACATTCATTCCCCTCAATGCCAAAGGTGCCCTCACCCCAGAAATGATGACCTACGATGCCGAAGTCAGCATCAACCAGCTGAACATCCATCACTTTCTACCGAAAGACTCGATCTATACCCTCTCTGCCGACATCAAAGCCAAAGGGCATGGCACAGACTTCTTCTCGACACAGAGTTGTCTGGAGGCTGACGCCAGTGTGCGCTTACTGAAATACGGCTATATGAACCTCGACAACCTGACAGCCTCAGCCTTGCTGTCTGATGGACGCGCACAAGCCAGTCTGACAGGTCATAACGAGATCTTCGACGGAAATGTAGAAGTTGACATGCTGCTCAACACCAAGAAGATTGAGGGCACGTTCAATGCTGACCTCAAAAAGGCAAACCTCTACCAGATGCGTCTGGTGGACAAAGAGCTGACAATAGGCACCAACGGCAGCCTGAACATCAACTCAGACATGAAAAAGACGCACTATGTCAGTGGCCGCCTCAACGGGTTGTATGTCAAGGATGGCAAGAAGACCTATAATCCTGGTGATGTGGGCATCCTGCTGAAGCTGTTTACCGATACTACCGTTGTGAGGGCACAGAGTGGTGACTTCATCCTGAAGCTCGATGCCAAGGGCGGCTATGAACAGGTGCTCAAACAGGCGAACGTGTTATCCGACTCCGTCATGGCCCAATACAATAACAGGATTATCAACCAACCCATCATCAAAGGTCTGCTTCCTGTGGTCAAACTGCATCTGGAGAGCAAACGCGAGAATCCTGTGGCCCATTTCCTCAGAGCCATCGGTATCGACTTCAAGGAGATAAATCTTGACCTGGCCACCTCACCTGAGACGGGTATCAACGCCCAGAGTCATATCTACTCGCTGAACTACGACAGTACCCGCATTGACACTATCCGTCTGAACCTCACACAGAAGGACGAACGCCTTACCTATCAGGCACAGGTGCGTAACAACCGCAAGAACCCGCAGTTTATATTCAACTGTCTCATCGATGGACATTTCCACGAACATGGGGCTATCACGGGGGTGCGCTTCTACGACAAGGAAAATAAGCTAGGTCTCCGCATTGGTGCTACCGCAGAGATGGAGGCAGAGGGCCTGCGCCTCACAATGAAGCCCCAGCGCCCCACCATCGGCTATGAGGAGTTCAACCTCAACGAGGATAACTACATCTTCCTGGCACGTAATAAGAGCATCCAGGCAAATATCAACCTGATCAACGATGAGGGGGCAGGTGTAAAGATCTACACGGAGAATCAAGATGCCACGATGCGACAGGATCTCACCGTATCTGTCAACCGCCTCGACCTGAAGAAGATTACCTCAGTGATTCCATATCTCCCCCGTTTGACTGGCTTGCTCAATGGCGACTACCATATCATTCAGAATCAGGAAGGACGTTTCTCTGTAGCCTCTGACATGGCAGTGCAGCAGCTCACCTACGAAGGCTCACAGCTGGGTAATATCAGCACGGAACTTGTATATATGATGAAGGAGGACAATGCCCATGCTGTAGAGGCACGCCTGATGCGTGACGACGTGGAGTTTGGTTTCCTGCGTGGCACCTATCGCGATGAAGGCGAAGGACTGCTCGATGCCACCCTCACCATGACGCGTACCCCACTCTCTATCATCAATGGTTTCATCCCTGATCAGATTATAGGTCTCGAAGGCTATGGTGATGGCACGCTCGACATCCATGGCAGTCTGGTGCATCCTGATGTCAATGGCGAGGTGTATGTTGACTCGGCCTATCTGATCAGCGTTCCTTATAGCATACGTATGCGCTTCGATAATGACCCTATCCGTATTGTGGGCTCTCACCTGTTGCTCGAAAACTTCGGTCTCTATGCCTATAACGACGAGCCTCTGAACATGATGGGTGACATCGACTTCTCTGACACGGAGCATATCAAGATCGACCTGCGCATGCGAGCCCAGAATCTGCTGCTCATCAATGCGAAGGAGGAGCCAGGTGCCATCGCCTGGGGTAAGGCTTATGTAAACTTCGCGACACGCATACAGGGTCCACTGGATCAGATGCGCATGCGAGGCAGAGTGGACTTGTTGGGTTCCACGGATATGACCTATATGCTGCTTGATTCACCGCTGTCAGCTGATAACCGTCTGAACGAGCTGGTGAAGTTCACGGATTTCAGCGATTCCACACAGACCGTCGTTGTCAGACCTACCCCTCAGGGACTAGAGGCTGACCTGGCAGTCAACATCTCCCAGGGTGCCCGAATCGTCTGTTACCTGAACACGGATCAGTCAAACTATGTCGATCTGATCGGCGGTGGAGACCTTCGTATGAAATACAATTCGGAAGGCATCGATCTGAAAGGACGCTATACCCTGACCAGTGGCGAGATGAAATATGCGTTGAAGGTCATCCCGCTGAAGACCTTCACGGTGAAGGAGGGCAGCTATGTGGAGTTCACTGGCGATCCCTATAACCCGAAGCTGAACATCACGGCTACGGAAGAGGTCAAAGCCTCTGTCAGCAATGATGGCGGACAGGGCAGAAGCGTACTCTTCCATTGTGGTGTGGCCATCACGCAGACCTTGAAGGAGATGGGCCTGTCGTTCATCATTGAAGCCCCAGAAGACAATACCGTCAATGGCGAGCTCGCCACGATGTCCGATGAGCAACGCAGCAAACTGGCGGTGGGTATGCTCACCACTGGCATGTACCTCTCTGACGGTAATGCCAACAATTTCTCCATGAACTCTGCCCTCAGCTCTTTTCTGCAGAGTGAGATCAACAATATCGCAGGTTCTGCCCTGAAGACACTCGATCTCAGCGTAGGCATCGATAACACCACCGATGCCACAGGCTCGATGCACACAGACTATTCGTTTAAGTTTGCCAAGCGCTTCCTCGACAACCGTCTGAAGGTGCAAATAGGCGGCAAGGTGTCTTCCGGCAGCTCGGATATCTATGGCTATAAACAGTCGTTCTTCGACAATGTATCTATGGAATATCGCCTGAACCAGGATGCCACCCAGTATATCAAGCTCTTCTATAAGCAGAACTCTTACGACTGGCTCGATGGATATACGAATGAGTTTGGTGCCGGTTTCATCTGGCGCCGTAAGCTCACTAATTTCTGGGATATTTTCAAGCCTTGGAAGAAAGAGCCTCCGCACATGATGATGCGGTCGCCAGGCACCCTAAGGACAGACACTATAAAGAATGATTCAATAATCAAATCGACACAATGAAGATTCTACGACATACCATACCCTTTATCGCCTTGGCGCTCCTCACCGCCTGCTCGATGACGAAGGGCCTCCCCGAAGACGACCAGCTCTTCACGGGCCTGAAGAAGATTACCTGGACTGACGCCACCAAGGAAGGCCCTCACCAGGAACATCTCGAGACCACCAGGGAGGAGGTGGAGGCAGCCCTCGCCACAGAACCCAATGGTTCCCTCTTTGGCAGCAGCTATCACACGGTGCCCTGGTCATGGCATCTCTGGGTGTATAACAAATATGCTGGCAAGGACTCGAAGTTTGCCAAGTGGATGATGAAGAGCTTTGGTAAGGCGCCAGTGCTGATGAGTAAGGTGAACCCCGCCCTGCGCGCCTCTGTAGCTCGCTCTGTCTTACAGAACAATGGTTACTTCCGTGGCAACGTCACCTATGAGCTCTTCCCCCAGAAGAATCCCAAGAAGTGCAAGATCGGCTATACGGTCACCCTCGATTCACTCTATACCGTCGACTCGTTGCAGTATAAGAACTTCACAACCGAGATGCAGGCACTCATCGACTCCACCAGAGAGGATCAGGCTTTCCATGCCAGCGATCCCTTCAGTCTTGCTGCCCTGGAGTCAGAGCGCAACCGCGTGAGCCTGTTATTCCGCAATAACGGTTACTATTATTACAACACCAACTACGCCTCTTATCTCGCTGATACCTTTGCGGTGGACAACAAGGCTAACCTCAGGCTCCAGCTGGCAGAAGGTCTGCCCCCTGAGGCTCTGCACAAATGGTACATCGGCAATATCGATGTGGTGTTCCGCAAATCGTATGCCGACAAGCTCACCGACTCTATCAAGCGCCGCCACCTGACCATTCATTACAGTGGTAAGAAATCCCCCATCCGCCCTAGTGTGGCACTGAAGGACATGCGCCTCCGCCCCCGTCAGGCTTACAGCTACGAGAAACTGCAGGAGTCGGCTTCACTCATCAACTCCAACGGTGTCTTCAGCAGCGCTGACTTCCGCTTTACGCCCCGTCCTGGTACAGACACGCTGGACCTCCGACTGAACTGTACCTTCGACAAGCCCTATGACTTCTATATCGAGTGTAACGCCATCGGACGCACCAATGGACGCTATGGTCCTATGCTGAAGGTGGGTCTCACCAAGCGTAACACCTTCCGCGCAGCCGAGAAACTCGATATCAACCTGCATGGCTCCTATGACTTCTCAATAAGCGACAAGTCGCGTGAGAGTAACTACCAGATCGGTGCCGATATCTCCCTGGAGTTCCCCCGACTGCTCATCCCCTTCTATGATCCCTTTAGGATCAAGCGTGATGAGAATGGGCGCCTCATCCGTCGCAAACGCTACTATGCCACCCCGACTACCCTGGCGAAAATCTCTGCTGATATCATCAGCCGACCGGATTATTACAGGATGGCCATCGTCTCAGGCGAATGGACCTACAGCTGGCAGAAGACAGCGACCAGCCGTCATGAGTTCTCACCCCTAACCATCAAATATCAGTTCAAGAGCTCTGTGACAGACAAATTCGACTCACTGGTGCAGGAGAACCCCTACCTCAACAGGACGATGGGTGACTACTTCATCCCTAAGATGCGCTATACCTATATCTACAACAGTACATCTACGCAGCGCCATCCCATCCGTTGGGAGACCTCAGTTGAGGAGTCAGGCAACCTCCTGTCGCTGGCAGGTGTAATCTTTGGCAAGGACTGGAATGGCAGAGACAAGCGCCTCTTCCACAACCCCTATGCCCAGTTCCTCAAGTTGGAGACCGACTTCACGAAGACCTGGTCTGTAGGCGAGGAATCCAGACTCGTCGCCCATGTCAACGCGGGTGTCGTCTGGTCTTATGGAAACAGCGAGGAAGCCCCCTACAGTGAGGAGTTCTATGTTGGTGGAGCCAACACCATCCGTGCCTTTGCTGTGCGTGACATCGGTCCTGGTGCTTTCTCTGACCGAGGCGCTACTGGTAAGCAGTGGAAACAGTTGTTCTACCTGATGCGCAATGGTGATTTGAAGCTCGTGGCCAACCTGGAATACCGCATGCCCCTCTTTGGCAACATGAAGGGTGCCGTGTTCCTCGATGCAGGTAACGTATGGCGTCTGAAGAAACCAGATGACTATGACAGCTTAGCCCCTGAATTCAAGGATTGGTACGATGATATGTTTCTCAAGGGTTCCCGTTTCCTCAACGACATAACGCTGGGATCTGGTATCGGCCTACGTTACGACCTGGGGTTCCTGGTGGTGCGCCTCGACTGGGGTATTGCCGTCCACCTGCCCTGTAACAACGGTATCTCGAGGTATTTCTTCAATGTAGAGCGCTTCCGCGATCTCCACACCCTCCACTTTGCCGTCGGTTATCCGTTCTAAAAAAAATATGTTCTTATGTTCTTATTATCAAAAAAAAATAGTAACTTTGCAGGCAATAATAACAAACTAATTGATAAAGCAATATGAAACCAACGCTTTTTCTGCTCGCAGCAGGTATGGGTAGCCGCTATGGCGGTTTGAAACAACTTGATGGTCTGGGCCCCAATGGTGAGACCATCATGGACTACAGTATCTACGATGCCATCCAAGCCGGATTCGGCAAAATTGTATGGGTAATCCGTAAAGATTTCGAGGAGCAGTTCCGCACACAGATCCTTTCAAAGTATGAGGGAAAGGTGAAGTGCGAGCTCTGCTTCCAGGCACTCGACGCATTACCTGAGGGTTTTACCGTTCCTGAGGGTCGTCAGAAGCCCTGGGGCACCAACCACGCCGTACTTATGGGTAAGGACGTCATCAAGGAGCCGTTCTGTGTCATCAACTGCGATGACTTCTACAATCGTGACGCTTTTATGGTGATTGGTAAATTTCTGGCCAACCTTCCCGAAGGAGCCAAGAACCAGTATGCCATGGTAGGTTTCCGTGTAGGTAACACCCTCTCTGAGAATGGCACTGTGGCACGTGGCATCTGCTCGAAGAACGCCCAGGGTCATCTCACCACCGTTGTAGAGCGCACAGAGATTGTCCGTTGTGCAGCCGACGGTTCAAATGCCGGTGCTGCCTCAGAGCCCATCCGTTATAAGGATGAAGACGGAAAATGGGTAGAGGTAGCCGACAACACGCCGGTATCGATGAACATGTGGGGCTTCACCCCCGATTACTTCGAGTATTCTGAGGCTGAGTTCAAGACCTTCCTCAGCGACCCGAAGAACATGGAGAACCTGAAGGCAGAGTTCTTCATCCCGCTGATGGTTAACAAGCTGATCAACGATGGTACAGCCACCGTTGAGGTACTTGATACCACATCAAAGTGGTTTGGTGTTACCTACGCTGCTGATCGCGATGCCACAGTAGCTCGCATCAAGCAATTAGTAGATGAAGGTGTCTATCCAAACAAGCTGTTTTAAATGGATATCCATCTGTTGAATGAAGATCAGCTGGCCCATCTGAGCCAGCTGATTTCTAATGCTGAGACCATCCTCATCACCTGTCACAAAAGTCCTGACGGTGATGCCATCGGCGCTTGTCTAGGATGGGCAGAATACCTGCGTTCCATTAATAAGGATCCTGTGGTGATTGTACCCGACCAGTATCCCGACTTTCTGAAATGGCTGCCCAACACTGAGAAGATTGTGCGATACGACAAGCACCGTGAGAAAGCCGATATGCTCTTTAAGATTGCAGACCTTGTATTCTGTCTTGACTATAACACGCCAAGCCGTGTGGAGGAGATGGAGACAGCACTCATCAGCACTTCAGCTCCACGAGTGCTCATCGATCACCATCTGTCACCAGATGTGCCAACGGTACTCACCATTTCAGAGCCAGAAGCCAGCAGCACCTGCGAACTGGTGTTCAGACTGGTATGGCAGCTGGGAGGCTTTGCCAAGTTAGGCAAGCAGTTTGCAGCCCCCATCTATTGTGGCATGATGACAGATACGGGTGGTTTCACCTACAACTCCAGTCGGCCTGAGATCTTTGCCATCATCAGTGAGCTGTTGACAAAGCAGATCGACAAGGATAAGATTTATCGCAATGTCTATCACAACTACAGTGAGAATCGCATCCGTCTGATGGGCTATGTGATGTACGAGAAACTGGTCTATCTGCCGAAGTATCACGCAGCCTACTACACCCTCACCCGCGAGGAACAGAAACGTTTCAATTTCATCAAGGGCGATGCCGAGGGATTGGTAAACATCCCCCAGCAGATTAAAGGGTTGAAACTCTCCATCTCATTGCGTGAAGACTCCGAGAAAGATCGTCTCATTTGGGTTAGTCTCAGGTCGGTTGATGACTTCCCCGCCAATCAGGTAGCAGAACAGTTCTTCAATGGCGGAGGCCATCTGAATGCTGCAGGCGGTAGGATCAATGGTACCATGGAAGAAGCAATTGCCACCATCAACAAGGCCCTAGAGTCCTTCACCCCTCTGTTACAGGCATAAAAAAAGGGATTCTGTTGAATCCCTTTTTTTATTGCATGTCATAGACAACTTGCATCAGCTTCTTACCTAACTCATCCGCTTCTGCCATTGTCTGAGCCTCACTATAGACTCGGATTATCGGTTCGGTATTTGATTTTCGCAGATGAACCCACTTGTCAGGGAAATCGATCTTCACGCCGTCAATATCGTTCACCTTGGCATCCTTATTCTGTGCAAACAGCTCCTTTACCTTCACCAGAATGGCATCCACATCTGTCTCTGGTGTCAGGTCGATGCGGTTCTTTGCTATCTGATAGTCAGGGAATGTCTTGCGGAGCTCGCTGACCGTACAGCCCTTCTGAGCCAGACTCGACAGGAAGAGGGCGATACCAACGAGGGCATCACGCCCGTAATGGCTCTCAGGATAGATGACGCCACCATTGCCTTCGCCACCGATAACGGCACCCACCTCTTTCATCTTCGTGGTGACATTCACCTCACCCACAGCGGCTGCGGTATAGACGCCACCATGCTTCTCTGTCACGTCGCGCAAGGCACGCGTAGAGCTCAAATTCGATACGGTGTTGCCAACGGTATGAGAGAGTACATAATCTGCCACAGACACCAGCGTATATTCCTCGCCAAACATGGTGCCATCTTCACAGATAAAGGCGAGACGATCCACATCAGGATCCACCACGATACCCAGGTCGAAACCACCCTGGCGCATCTTGTCCATGATGCCCTGCAGGTTTTTCTCCAGAGGCTCTGGGTTGTGGGCAAAGTCGCCGGTACATGCACCATTCAGGATCTCATAATCCACCCCCAGCTGTTTGAACAGCTCCGGCAGGATGATGCCACCCACCGAGTTGATGGTATCTACGCACACACGGAACTTACGGGCTTTGATAGCCTCACGATCCACAAGCTTCAGTCCGAGTACGGCATCGATATGGCGCTGGTTGAAAGTATCGTCAACAGTCAACTGCCCCAGCTTATCAACCTCTGCATAGTGAAAGTCTTCAGCCTCAGCCAGACGCAACACTTCTGCGCCATCAGCGGCTGTCAGGAACTCACCTTCTCTGTTTAAGAGCTTCAGCGCGTTCCACTGACGAGGGTTATGGGATGCCGTAATGATGATACCACCATCAGCCCCGGCCATCCTCACAGCCAGCTCCGTCGTAGGAGTCGTGGCATAGCCGATGTCTATCACATCATAGCCCATACCCATGAGCGTTCCCACTACGACATTACGTACCATCAGACCTGAGATACGGCCATCTCGCCCAACGACAATCTTTTTACCACCGATAAAGGTAGCATAAGCCGTTGTAAACTTTACGATATCAAGTGGATTCAGTGTGTCACCAGTTGTTCCGCCAATCGTTCCGCGGATTCCAGAAATAGACTTGATTAATGTCATATCTTATATTTCTTTTTCGTAAGTTATCTCATAAAAATACGGTACCACATTACTTGAGGCATAGGCATGTCCCTGTGTATGCGGCACAATCACACGAATCTTAGCACATTCCTCATCCTCAGACGTTGGGTGATCAATGTTGATATACGGCATCGGCACCAGCCAGCCTGCAGGCACTGATCCGCCATAGGTGCTAAGCATCAGTCCACTATTAAACTGAGCATTATAAACACTCGAACTACGTGAGATGTAAATCATATCAGGCAGATAGGCGTATCGTGGTGTGGTATTGCGCAACTGGACTGAATCGGCAAAGATATTAAACTCTGAGAAACGAGCCACCAGCGTGGCCTTATCCCCACTTTCCAGTTTCGAGCCACAGCCCTTACGTACAATCTGCAAATAGACACCACTCTTGTCGAATTTTACGTATTCATTCTTCGACAAGTCAGTAGTCTCTCCTTGATTTTTGAACTGTTCCTCACTAATAACGGTAATCTTACGGTCAGAGATAAACTTAGATATCGCATTACGCTCCTTATCCTTCTTATCACCATAAGTTTCATAATTGTTACAACTGCTCACTACCACGGCGAGCGTCATCATCAGAAAAAATATCTTCTTTATCATAATGCTTCATTACGTATTTACCCAAACTGTCGGCAAAGATAGTGCAAAAAGGATAAAAAGCCAAATAAATAAGCATTTATTATCATTTTTTCGCACGGTATCAGGAATCAACTGCTCACGAGATTATAAGTAACTCCTTGGCCCTTTCTAATGCCAACGTGATATGAGAGCAGATATTATCCTCGCCCAACAGGGTATCGAAGCCTGATTTGTGGAGTACCTGCTGCACACGGGGGTTGACGCCGGAGAGCACTACCTGGATACCTTCAGTCTGAGACATGAGACACAGGTTGATGAGGTTGTGGATACCCGTGGAATCGACAAAAGGTACCTTACGCATACGAATGATACGCACCTTCGGACGCTGATGCCCCAAGGAGCTCATGATCTCCTCGAACTTATTACCTGCGCCAAAGAAATAAGGACCGTTGATCTCATAGACCTCCACACCCTCAGGAATAGTGAGATGCTCAAGGTTGCCCATCAGGAAATCACTCTCCTCTTCATCAGGATTGATCTCATCACTGATGACACGTACATCGGTGGTCTCTGCCATACGGCGCATGAAGAGCAGACAGGCACAGATCAGACCCACCTCAATGGCAATGGTAAGGTCGAAGATAACTGTCAATAAGAAAGTTACCCAGAGCACGATGACATCACTCTTAGGATTCTTCATGATGCTCAAGAACGAACGCCAGCCACTCATGTTATAGCTCACAATCACCAGTACACCAGCCAGACACGCCATTGGGATATACTGTGCCAAAGGCATCAAGAACAGGAATATCAACAGTAAGACGGCAGCATGGATAACACCTGCTATCGGGGTGCGTCCGCCATTGTTGATGTTGGTCATTGTACGCGCGATAGCACCTGTGGCAGGAATACCGCCAAACAGCGGACTTGCCAGATTAGCCATACCCTGTGCTATCAGTTCTGTATTGGAGTCGTGGCGATCGCCTATCACACCATCAGCCACAGTAGCAGAGAGCAAAGACTCGATGGCACCCAGAATAGCAATGGTAATAGCAGGCGACACAAGTCCCTTGATGATTTCCCATGTAAGAACGGGTACTTGGGCACCTGGAAGCTGGTTGGAGATGGCAAAACGATCGCCAATGGTCTCGACGGTCTCAATGCCCCACTGATGCTTCAGCAGGAGTACGGCTATCGTCATCACGATGATGGCGATCAAACTACCAGGCAGTTTACCCAGTGCCGAATGACGCGTGATCCTAGGCCAAAGGGCGATAATCACAACACTAAGCATACCCACACCTGCACTCCAACAGTCAATCGTAGGAAAGGCAGAGAAATAGGCAATCCATTTCTCAATGAAGTCGGAGGGGACTGAGGCCATCGACAAGCCCAAAAGATCCTTGATCTGAGTGGTAAAGATGGTCAGGGCAATACCGGAGGTAAAACCTACCACTATCGGATAAGGAATATATTTGATGATGGTGCCCAGATGGAGCACACCAAACATGATCAGGAACACACCTGCCATCAACGTGGCGATGGTGAGACCTTCGAAGCCATACTGCTGGATGATGCCGTAAATAATAATGATAAAAGCACCCGTAGGACCTCCTATCTGAACTTTTGAGCCACCGAAAACAGAGACAATAAGACCTGCCACAATCGCAGTGATAATGCCTTTCTCAGGTGTCACACCTGAAGCGATACCAAAAGCAATGGCCAAAGGCAGGGCCACAATTCCAACGATGATACCTGCCAACAGATCTGTCATGAACTGCTGACGACTGTAATGCTTCACAGTAGAGAAGAGTTTTGGCTTAAAAGATAATGTTGTCATGGGGGCAAAAGTACAAAAAAAATTAAAAAAACACCTTTTCTCATCCTATTTTAAGCAGAATACTATACTTTTGTTGCGGTTTATCAAGTTTATCTAACCAAATTTTAGTTAATTATGAAGAAAGTATTATTCATCGTGATGGCAGTTGCAGCCATCAGTTTTGCGTCTTGCGGAAACAAGACACAAGGTAGTGCAGAGGCAACAGACTCTGCCGCAGTTATTAACACAGAGGACGAGACGGCTGCTACCATCAATGCCCTGGCAGAACAGGTAGAGGCAAAAGATGCCAACAAGCTTCAGGAGGTTCTTGCCGCTGTTCAGGCTAAAGTGAAGGAGCTGATTGCCAGCGATCCAGAGGTTGCCAAGAACCTCGTGGCTCAGGTTCAGGCTTTCCTGAAGGAGAACGCTGAAAAGATCAAGGCTTTTGCCGGTGACAATGCGGCTGTGACAGCTGCCGTGGCTTCACTGACTGAGGCGCCTGCAGAGAGCATCGTGAACAGTCTGTCTTCTCTCGGTGAGAGTGCCCAGGATGCCGCCAACGCTCAGGTGGATGCTGCCAAGGACGCAGCCAACAAGGCTGTTGAGGACACCAAGGCTGCCGCTAACGAGAAGGCTAATGAGGCAAAGGAAGCTGCCAAAGAGAAGGCTAATAAGAGCATCGATGATGCTGCGAGTAAAGCAAAGAGTGCTTTAGGTATTTAAAGCTCTCTTGATTTCAAGATAAAGGATCCCCACCAGTTGGTGGGGATTTTTCTTTTTCTTTCGTCACCGAAAGAGAAAGAACCAAAAAGAAAGGTGCGAAAACGTCCTGAGCTCGGAGGCCGGATGTCCGATTATCGTAATCATTCGATGAACTCGCTACGCTCAAACAGCATCTCATGTCGATTTGCTTGTCTCGCATACGCGACACAAGAATCGAAAAAGATTCCGATAATAGTACATCCTCTAAAGACCTCCTCGTGCGGAGTGTTTTCGAGGAGCTACCGCGACGAGAAGACATGAAGCACGAAGTGCGGTTACGAGCTTTGCTCGCTTGGCTCGTCCAAGAATGTTTTCGAGAATATAGGAAAGATGACAACACTGCGAATGAACTCTTCGAAAACATTCCGCACGAAGAGGCATTTATAGGAAATATGATTTTTTGAAGCAATATTGAGTCTCTGATTGCAGAATGCAATCTGAGGAACGAAATACGAAATGCTGTCTGAGCAGAGCGAGTTCATTGAGTGCTTTGAAAAATCATGGTTCCGGCCTCTGAGACAGGACGTTTTCGAGGAGTTTATTCGCTCCTAGACAGAAGAGTGAATAAACTCCTAGAAAAGAGTAAGGCTGACGGGGCAGTGGTCGGAGCCTTGGATGTCGGTGTGGATGAGGGCGTCGGAGAGCTGGGGACGCAGACGATCAGAGATGACGAAGTAGTCGATGCGCCAACCGGCGTTCTTCTGACGCGCCTGGAAGCGGTAAGACCACCATGAATATTTTACTTCCTCAGGATAGAGACAGCGGAAGGTATCTGTAAACCCGCTATTGAGCAGCGTCGTGAACTGCGCCCGCTCCTCATCGGTGAAACCAGCATTATGACGGTTCGTCTTGGGATTCTTGATGTCTATTTCTTCGTGTGCTACGTTGAGATCGCCACAAAGGATGACAGGCTTCTTGGCATCGAGACGCTGCAGATAGGCCCTGAAGTCATCCTCCCACGTCATACGATAGTCGAGCCGTTTCAGTCCATCCTGTGAATTGGGCGTGTAACAGCACACCAGAAAGAAGTCCTGCATCTCAAGCGTCACCACGCGACCTTCATGATCATGCACATCAATACCGATACCATAGGTCACATCCAGTGGCTCATGCCTGGTGAAGATCGCCGTACCAGAATAGCCTTTCTTGTCGGCATAGTTCCAATACGAGCGATAGCCATCAAACTGCAAGTCGAGCTGTCCTGCCTGCATCTTCGTTTCCTGCAAGCAGAAGAAGTCGGCATCCAACTGACGAAAAACGTCACTGAATCCCTTAGCCTCACAAGCCCGCAGGCCATTCACATTCCAAGAAACGAATTTCATCTTTTATGATAAGATGGTTAGAACTTTGCCATCTTGATAGCTACGACAGCACACTCATCACCTTTGTTACCCAGTCTGCCACCAGCACGATCCTTTGCCTGCTGCAGGTCGTTGGTTGTGAGCAACCCATAGACAACAGGAATGTTGCTTGTGGCATTCAGACGAGCGATGCCCTCGGTCACCCCCTGACAGATGTAATCGAAATGAGGCGTCTCTCCACGAATCACCGAACCCAGGATGATCACAGCGTCATAACCGTCGTTGAGTGTCATCTGGTGAGCACCGTAGATCAGCTCAAACGAACCAGGTACGGTTTTCACGTGGATATTCTCAGGCAGTGCACCATGACGCTCAAGCGTGCTGACGCAACCTTCGAGAAGCGCACCTGTGATCTCTGGATTCCACTCAGCCACCACCACACCGAAAATCATGTTTGAGGCATCAGGCACTTTCGTGAAGTCGTAATCACTCAGGTTATGCATTGCAGTAGCCATAGTCGTCGGATCATAAATGGTCTGTTACTTGTTAGAAACACGCTCAATGTAAGCATCGATGGTCTGAGCCTGCATAGAGTTGAAGTACTTATCCTTCACGGTCTGATACAGCTTCAAAGCCTCATCGCTCTTACCCTGGCTCTCCAAAATCTCACCAGCCTGAATCATGAAGGTGGGTGAGAGAGAGTTGTTGTCTGCCATCTCTGCTGCCTTCTTCAGATGAGTCACAGCCTTATCGAGCTGATTCAGGTGAGCGTAAGCATTACCCAGTGCACCTTCTGCAGAAGGAGATACCATAGCGTCGTCAGCACCGTCGTAAGCCTCCAGGAACTTCACGGCAGCATCCCACTTACCCAACTGGGCATTGCAGAGACCTGCATAGAGGTTTGACAGGTTACCTGCTGCTGTTGAGCTGTACTCGTCGGCGAGCTTTGCGAAGCCTTTGAAACCTGTGCTGTCGCCCTCAAGAGCCTGCTTGAAGAGACCCTGTGCGAAATATTCCTGACCCTTGGCAATAGCTGTAGAAGCCTTCTGCTCGTTGGGCTCAGCAATATATGTCTTGTAAAGAACTGCACCGACAATGATGACGATGATTGCCAAAACGACGGTGATAATAGCCTTCTTATACTTCAGGAAGAAAGCCTCACTCTGGTTCAGTGTCTGCTCCATAGTAGGGGCAGCCTGCTGTTGATTTGTTGTATTTGCCATTATAATTATGTATTAATTTTCGAAAATCGGGTGCAAAGTTACAACAATTTTTAGACATAAGAACATAACTACATATTTTTTTAAATTTCTTTTGGTATTTTGCTCGCTTATTCGTAACTTTGCACTATGATTCTCGAGAAACTGTCGCTGATTAATTACAAGAACATCCGTGTTGCCAATCTGGAGTTGTCACCAAAGATCAACTGTCTGATTGGCCAGAATGGTGTTGGCAAGACCAATGTGCTCGATGCCATCTATTTTCTCTCGTTCTGTCATTCCGCAAGCAATCCCGTTGATTCACAAGTCATCACGCATGACGAGGGCTTCTTGATGATTGAGGGTGAGTATCAGGACAATCTCTGTATCTCCTGTGGCATGAAGCGTGGCACGAAGAAGCATTTCAAACGCAACAAAAAAGAATACAAACGGTTGTCAGAGCATATCGGACTGATACCGCTGGTGATGGTTTCTCCTTCCGACACCTTATTAATAGAGGGTGGCAGCGAGGATCGCCGACGACTGATGGATGTGGTTATCTCGCAGTATGACCGCAGCTATATGGAGGCGATGAACCGCTATAACAAAGCCCTGCAACAAAGAAACACCATGCTGAAACAGGAAGAAGAACCCGATGTGGAGGTGCTGAGTCTGTGGGAGGAACAGATGGCGATAGAAGGAGAACGTATCTTCGCTTGTCGCGATGCTTTCGTAAAGGCATTGGCTCCTGTGTTCCAACGTTACTACGAGACAATCTCCGGTCATCGCGAACAGGTAGAGATGACCTATATCTCACACTGTCAGAGAGGTCCACTGCTGGAGGTCATCCAGCGCGACCGGCAGAAAGACCGCATCATGGGCTACTCCCTACATGGCGTGCATCGTGACGACTTGGTATTCAGTCTTGGAGGGCATCCGCTGAAGCGCGAAGGGAGTCAAGGTCAGCACAAGACCTTCGTCATTGCCCTGAAACTGGCACAGTTTGAATTCCTGAAGCGCACTAACAATGCGACGACTCCCCTACTCCTGCTGGATGATATCTTCGACAAGCTCGACGCTGATCGTGTGGAACAAATCGTCAAACTCGTGGCCAGCGACGAGTTTGGGCAGATCTTTATCACCGATACCAACCGGGAGCATCTGGATCAGATACTGAGCAGAACCTCACACGACTATCGGATTTTTCATGTAGAAGACGGTAACATCCATGTTTAGAAAAGAAGTCAAGAGCGTAGGTGAACTGATTCTGAAGAATCTCAGGGAACAGGGGTTGGAGACACCTCTGCAGCAAAAGCGCTTGATGGCGGCTTGGCCTGAAGTCATGGGGGAAATGATAGCTGGTTACACACAAGACCTGTTTATCAAGAACCAGACACTGTTTGTACATCTCACGAATCCAGCCCTCAGAGCCGACCTCTCAATGATGCGACATGAGATTGTCAAGAAGTTGAATGCCGCAGTAGGCAGTCAGGTGATTGCCGATATCCGTTTCAACTAAACCACTTTATCCACTGCCACATCATGTGCATCCACTGGCACTTCGACCACCTTTTGGAAGTCGAAACATACACCTATGGTCTGCGTGTTGACCAACGAAAGAAACCTGTCATAGTAGCCCTTACCACGCCCCAGGCGATGACCCTGTGCATCAAAGGCGATACCAGGAATGAGGGCGACATCAATCTGCGAGAGGTCAGTAAAAGGCATCCCCACAGGTTCCATAATACGATAGGAACCCTCACACAGATCCTGTGGTCCTGTATAGCGTCGCAGTTCCATCGTTGTATCATCCAAAACCTTAGGAAGAAGCACCGTTTTCCCTTCAGCCACCAGCTCGTCAATCAGCACATGGGTATCTACCTCGTCAGGCAACGAATAGTAAGCCAGCACCACCCTGGCCTCACGGAGCAAAGGGCGCAGTCTGTCAAGGACAGGAAGCGACAGTTGCGCCAACTGCTGTGACGTGAACTGCCGCTTCTGCTGTGTGATATCATGTCTAAGTTCGCTCTTAAGCATTTTTTTGTTTACTACTGGCTACAGGCTTTTGCGGGAAGGCATCACCGTTCTTAAAGAGCCGTAAGGTCTCGATGATGGCAGGATCATCCTGATTCAGATACTCCGTCCAAGCCTGCTCACTCAGGATGTTATAGATAATCCGACTGTTCACAAAGCGCTCCAAGAGCTTACGTGACTTCTGAATCATCAGGTTACGGCGCTTCAGACCGTTCTTGTCGGCATAGGCCACAAACTTCTCCAGCGTGTTCTGACTCTTCAGGTAGCGCTCCATTTCCCACACGTCTTCAATCTCACTGAGCTTGGCGCGGTTTTCATCCGTATAGGTATAGGCAAACTGCAGGATCAGTCCCGTCATCGTAGCCTCCTTATAATAAGAGGTCATACCCAATGTATCCTCAGGAACAAAGATATCCGGGGTGATGCCACCGCCGCCATATACCGTACGTCCATTATTGGTGTGATAAGCCGGACCCGTATGCTTGATGCTGTCCTGCGAGAAGAACTCGCCATGCTTGTAGCGATTCATCCAGTCACCCTCATAGTCCTCACCATCAGCGTAAGGCTTCTGGATACAGCGCCCTGATGGTGTGTAGTAACGGGCAATGGTCAGGCGGATCATCGAATGGTCAGAAAACTCCATGGGTTTCTGAACCAGACCTTTACCAAACGAGCGGCGACCGATAATCGTGCCCCTGTCGTTATCCTGGATAGCACCTGCCAAGATCTCTGAGGCAGAGGCTGAGCCCTCATCCACCAGCACCACCAGAGGAATCTGCTGGTAAGAGCCACGTCCATCTGCCCTATAGTCCTGACGAGGATAGCGGCGGCCTTCGGTATAGACTATCAGCTGTCCCTTTTTCAAAAACTCGTTGGCAATCTGAACAGCCGACTCCAGATAACCACCCGTGTTTCCACGCAGGTCGATGGCCAGACTGGAGAATCTCTGTTGCGAGAGCTTTGCAAGGGCAATCAGCAACTCTGGGTATGTATTCTCACCGAAGTTCTTAATCTTGATATAACCTGTCTCGTCATCAAGCATATAGCTGGCTGTGACACTCTTGGTGGGAATCTCACCACGCGTCACTGTGATATGACGGATGGTCTTCTCACCATAACGGATGATGCCAAGTTTCACCTTTGTATCCTTCGGTCCCTTCAGCCGGTGCATCGCCTCGGTATTCGTCACCTTCTTACCAACAAAGGCGGAGTCGTCAACCTCCACAATCTTATCGCCAGCCAGTACACCAGCGCGCTCGGCAGGGCCATTGCTGATTACATTCTGCACACGAATCGTATCCTGTCGGATGGTGAACTCAACACCAATGCCTGAGAACGACCCACGCAGATCATCGTTGGCAATCTCTCCATCACGGGCTGAGATATATACCGAGTGGGGATCCAACTCGCCCAGAATCTGTGGCATAGCCTTCTCCACCAGATCGTTGATGTTTACCGTATCCACATACTGATCATCGATGATGTGAAGCAGGTTGTTGAGCTTATTACCACTGGAATTAATGATGTTCAGACGGTTACCTGAGAAATGGTTGGCATAGAACGAACCAATCAGGATACCGATGACCACACAAATGGCCATCCATAGTGGTGTAAAGCGAAAATTCCTATTACTGCTCATGATCTCATCTATTTGGTGGAATTAACATCCAGGAACACCACCTCAATACCAGCACGGCGCAACAGATCGATGCCATCAGTCAGCCGATACTGCTCTCCATAAACCACACGACGGATGCCAGCCTGAATGATCAGCTTGGCACACTCGATACATGGCGATGCCGTGATATAGATGGTAGCACCATCACTGTTGTTATTGCTTCGTGCCAACTTCGTGATGGCATTAGCCTCCGCGTGAAGCACATAGGGCTTGGTGACGTTGTTGTCATCCTCACACACATTCTCAAAACCGCTGGGCGTACCATTATAGCCATCGCTGATAATCATCTTGTCCTTCACCACCAGAGCACCAACCTGTCGGCGCTGGCAGTAGGAGTTCTCAGCCCAAACGCGCGCCATCTTCAGATAGCGTATGTCCAGTTTCAGTTGTTTATCGTTTGATTCCATTTCGTTTTAATAATGCATCAATGGTGGGTTCGCCACCACGGAAACGTTTATATAATGTCATGGGGTTCTCAGTACCACCCTTTGACAGGATGTTCTCACGGAAGCTCTGGGCTGTCTTCTCATCAAAGATGCCATGCTTCTTAAACACGCTGAAGGCATCGGCATCGAGCACCTCAGCCCACTTATAGCTGTAGTAGCCTGCCGCGTAACCGCCTGCCATGATGTGCGAGAACTGCACCGTCATACAGGTGTCGGGCAGCTGCTTCATCACCATCGCCTTCTCCCAGGCTTTCTTCTCAAAGGCGATGATATCGTCGTCGAAGGGTTCCTTCTTCGTGTAATAAGCCATGTCGAGCAGTCCAAAGCTCAGCTGTCTCATGCAGGCATAAGCAACGTTGAAGTTACGGCTGCGCACGATACGGCGGATCAGTTCGTCGGGCAACGGCTCGCCTGTCTGATAATGGAAGGCGAAGGTACGCAGGAATGCCTTTTCGATGGAGAAGTTCTCCATGAACTGCGACGGCAGCTCCACAAAGTCCCACCACACGTTCGTGCCGCTCAGACTCTCGAAACGGGTATTGGCGAACATGCCATGCAGGGAGTGTCCGAACTCATGGAGGAAGGTCTCCACCTCTCCCAGTGTCAAAAGGGCTGGCTTCTCTTCCGTGGGTTTGGTGAGGTTCATCACCACACTCACATGCGGACGGTTGTTCACGCCCTTCCTGTCAATCCACTGCCCTTGATATTCTGTCATCCAGGCACCACCCTGTTTGCCCTTGCGGGGATGGAAGTCAGCGTAAAATACAGCCAGGAACGAGCCGTCCTTATCGAACACCTCGTAAGCCTTCACGTCGGGATGATACACTGGGATCGCCTTATTCTCCTTGAAGGTGATGCCATACAGACGGTTAGCCAGTCCGAACACACCGTCAATCACCTTCGACAGCTCGAAGTAAGGGCGCAGCATCTCCGCATCGATGTTATAACGCTTCAGCTTGAGCTTATGGGCATAGAAGCCGAAGTCCCAGGGCTGCAGTTCGAAGTCTGGTCCCTCCATCTTACGGGCCATCTTCTCTACCTCCTTCACCTCCTTCACGGCGGTGGGCTTATAGGCAGCCACCAGTTCGTTGAGCAACTTATACACATTGCGCACATTCCCTGCCATTCGGCGTTTCAGCACATAGTCGGCATAGGTCTTGTGTCCCAACAGCTGGGCCAGTTCGCGGCGCAGGTTGATGAGTCGCTTACAGATGGCGATATTATTTTCCGTATTATCATGGATACACTCCGTGTTCTTAGCCATATAGAGCTGGCGACGGAGGTCGCGCTGCGTGCTGTAGGTCATAAACGGTGAGTAGCTGGGGAAGTCGAGTGTGAACACCCATCCCTCCTTCTCCTGCTCCTTGGCAGCCAGGGCAGCAGCCTCACGGGCTGAGTCAGGCAGTCCATCGAGCTGAGCCTCATCAGTGATGTGCAGAGTAAATGCCTTGTTCTCTTTGAGCAAGTTCTGCGAGAACTGCAGACTGAGCATCGAGGCCTCTTCCGTCAGCTGGCGCAGACGCTCCTTACCAGCCGCATCGAGCAGGGCGCCACTGCGCACGAATCCCTCGTAGCAGTTGTTGAGCAGCATCTGCTCCTCAGGCGTCAGCTTACGATGATGGCGGTGCACATACTGAATACGCTCAAACAGTTTCTCATTCAGGCGGATATCATTGGCATGCTTAGTCAGGATCGGACTCATCTTCTGTGCCAGCGCATCCATCTCGTCGTTTGTCTCTGCAGAGAGCAGATTAAAGAACACCGTCGTCACCCGCCCCAGCAGATCGTAGTAGTTATCGCCTTCCTTCTCGTCATCCACACTGATGATGGTATTGTCGAAAGTCGGCTTCTCCGGGTTATTGATCACCTTCTCTATCTGTTCATCGTCACGACGGATACCTTCGAGCATAGCCTCCTCGAAGTCTTCAAGACGGATACGGTCGAATGGCGCCACGTTATGGGGCGTATCATATGGCAGAAAAAACGGATTTATTCTCTCTTCTTGCACGTTCATTCTCTAAATACTAAATTTATCTATTTTGTTAATGGCGTCAATGGAAAGAGGGTATTGACGATGAGGATATTGGCTGCGAGGATGATGATATTCATCAGCAGACCAATGCGCATGAAGTCGCTGAAGCGATAGCCGCCAGGACCATAGACCAGCATGTGGGTGGGTGAGCCGATAGGTGTGGCAAAGCTGCTGCTGACGCTGATCATCAGTGCAATGATGAAAGGCAACGGGTCGTAGCCCAACTTCTCGGCAGCCTCGTACATGATAGGGAAGAACATGGCACCTGCCGCGGTATTGGAGATAAACTCAGTGATAAAGGTGCCTACCAGACAGACAGCCGTCATCACCACCAGCGGATGGCTACCACATATATTGAGGATACCATAGGCAATTTGCTCGGCAATGCCTGTCTTCTGGATGGCGAGACCAAGGGCAGCACTGGCAGCAAAGACTATCAGAATATCCCAGTGGATAGCGTTCATAGCTTGATTGGGAGTGCAACAACGGCACAGGAGCATGGCGCCTGCGGCAATAAAGGCGCACTGCAACAACGGTATATAGCCCAAGGCAGACACTGCAATCATCGCTATCATAATGAGTGAAGATATGAAGGTCTTGAAGCCAATCTCGATCACGTCCTCACCTATGACCAGCTTATGGGTCTTGGTGAGCTGCTTGATTTCCCTCACATTACCAGCATAGACCAGACGGTCGCCACCCATGATGAACTCATCAGACTCAATGGGTACCGGCTCTCCATCGAAATGATACCACTTAATGAGTCGCCCCCCATTGACATTGATCAGCCCGGCATCTCCGACATAGTTGCCGATATGGGGATTCTTTGAAGGCACACGCATCTCGATGGTATAATCAGCAGTATCTTCGAAGGTAGATGGCTTAGCCTTACGCTCGGGCAGCAGACGGCTCATGGCGATAACTGACAAAATGCCGATGCCAAGGCAGAACAGACCAGGAACAAGGGTTATAAACACATTTAAGGCCACCCCTGTCTTTTCTGTATAAAGGCCACTGATAATCATGTTTGGCGGCGTGCCGATGAGAGTACAGACACCGCCCATGCCTGAGGCATAGCTCAAGGGAATCAACAGTCGAGAAGGAGAAATCCTGAGTTTCTTAGCCCAGATCTTGACGATGTTGACGAAGATGGTTACAACAGTGGTATTACTGAGAAAGGAGCTAAGCAGGGCTACAGGTACCATCAGGCGGATAATGGCCTTGTTATAGTTCTTGGGCACACCCAGCAGATTCTTCACGATCCACTGGAGCACGCCGGTATAAGTCAGACCGGCTACAACAATAAACAACACGAAAACGGTAATGGTAGCAGTAGCGCTGAAACCGGAGAATGCCTCCTTGACATCGAGCACACCCGAAACAAACAAGATACCGATGGCAGAAAAGAACACCAGATCGGTACGCACCTTAGTGAACAGCAGCGTGATAAACATGCCAAGCACCGTGATGATAGTTATCCAGGCATAATAGCTAAAGCCCCAAAACACCAATGATTCCATTTTTATAACTTTATCAGGTTCTTACTATATATTATTATGATTCACATGATCAGACGTTCGAGCTGAGGAATGACCACCCTGCCCCGATGAAGTTCTACAAGACCTTCGTACTGCAACTGATTCAGCACGCGCGACACATTCAGACGACTGTCGTTCAACTCCTGTGCCAAGCGATCCATCAGGATAAAGAAAGTCTTCGAGCCTGCAGGATAGCTGCAATGGCTCAAGAAGAAACGCACCACTCGATCGCGCAGGCTGTGAGGAGCCCCCCGCCAGAACTGCTGGGTGAGTTTCTGCGTCTGAGTGGCATAGTGGTTCACCAGATTCAGACGGAACACCAGAAAATCCTCAAGCAGGCGAAGCACCTCTTCCTTGTCGATGGAAAGCAGGCTGACATCGGTCTGTGCAGAGACAGTCCGCGTGTAGCGCTGGTAGTAACCAAAGATGGCCTCCTGCTGAATGACATAGGGTGCCCCCATGTACTCCTGCACTGAGAAACGCCCCTCGTCGGCATGGCGCTCTACTCTTACCGAACCACTGATGACGAAATAGAGCTGGGTGCAAGAATCACCAGAAGCCACAATCCGCTTGCCTGCCGACACTTTCATAAAGCCAAAGCGCGTATGTCCTGCCACAATCTCCAAGTCGTCGTGGCTCATCCCCTGGAACAGAGGGAATTGCAGCAGCTGATCATAGATCTTCAAGACAGGCATAGGCTAAGACACTTATTATTGGTCTATACGATCTTTCAATGAAGGTGAGAACCAGACACCATTGTCCCCGTTCCCTTCGTCATAGATGAGATATGCCATCAGGTCGGGATGCTTCTTGAGTATCTCCTTGGCGCCGTCAAGGCCCATTACCATGAAGGAAGTGGCGTAGGCATCTGCCACCATACAACTCTTGGCCAGCACGGTGGCAGAAAGGATATTATGCTGCACAGGATAGCCTGTGTGGGGATCGATGGTATGGGCATAGCGCTTGTTGCCCTTATAATAGAAATTACGGTAGTTGCCGCTAGTGGCCATCGCAACATTGTTGACATTGAGGGTAGTCTGCAACTCATGGCCTACGGCCAGCGAGTCCTCTGTTGGCTTCGTCACCCCGATGCGCCAGGGATGCTGCTTGGGATTGACGCCCTGTGTCACAATCTCACCACCTATCTCTATCATAAAATTCTCCACCCCTCTGCTGCGCAGAAAGTTGGCTACCACATCGACACCATAACCTTTGGCAATGGCAGAGCAGTCGATCATCATACGAGGGTCATCCTTGTGTATCAGACCATTGACAAGCGATAGTTTCTGATAGCCCACAAGCGTCTTCAGACTATCCACCTGACGAGGGGTTGGCATCTCACCCTTCTCAAAGCCAAAGCCCCAGGCATTGACCAGCGGAGCCACTGTGATATCAAAAGCACCATTCGTCTCACGTGAGATAGCCACAGCCTGATGATAGACCTCGAGGAACATCTCATCAGGTTTTGCCGACTGGTTGTAATTGATAGCCGATATCACTGATTTCTCATTGAAAGGTGAGAGTGACTGATCGACTTTCATCAGTTCAGACTTGATAGAGTCGCCCAAATCTATATCACACTGATAGGTAATCTGATAGGTAGTGCCAAAGATAAAATCCTCGGCATGCTGATAGGGCATGACGTGACTCTGCCGGATGACAAATACCGTTCCGACAATGAGCAACGCCAGGAAAGGCAATTGCCAATAAAGTCGTTTCTTCTGAGACTCATCCATATCAGATATCGATAATTACATTAAAGGTGGCATCGAGCTTGCCATTGTCGTTGGTACCAAAACCTGGCACATACCACGTATTGCCAAAGTCGCCTTCCTTATGAGAGACACGAAGCTTATAGCGCACATTCCAACCCAGATGCAGCGGACCCCATACCTTGGCATCGAGACCTACGAGGAACTCCACCCAGTGCATATTACAGGATTCACCATGGATATCGTAGTTCGAATCCCAATGCCAGTTGGGATCGGAAAGCTTGGGACGAACTATATCAACATTATAATTGGTAAAGGCATAGCGCAGACCAGCGTAGAGACGGTTTGGGCCATGTTTCTCCTTGAGCATATTCCTATCAATACCCACTTTAAAATAAGGGGCCTTTGTCTTATATTCAATCTTAGTTACATCATCATGGCTATCGGCCTTACCGTAACCTAGTTCAACAACAGGGAACCACTCGTCGTGAAGATTCACGCGCACAGCCCCTTCTAGCTGACCTCGATCACCAAACAACAGCATACCAGCTCCTACCATGTCGAATGACACGGCGAAGCCACGAAACACAGGGACGGAGTCTTTCTGCAAGGTAAAGAACTTCTTCTGTGCCGAGGCTGGCGAAGCTGTCAGTATCAGGAGCAGACTAACGATCGCCGTCCAGATAGATGTTGATATGTGTCGTCTTATCATCATAATCTACGAATGCTTTTTTTATAACTAAGGAATCGATGACATGCTCTGTATAACTCACACCTTTCAGCTCATGGAAGAAGGTGGCTTTACACTCTATTGACTCGAAATGAGGAATATCATCTTTCTCAATCCATACAGTATCAGTGACATTATAATCCTTACCAAAGAAGTTGAAGTAGAACTCATCTACTGGATGATCTTGACTGACAGGCAAACTGAACCCCACGACGCCAACAGCCTTGTTCAGAAGAACGGAATCCACACCATTTCTGAGCTTTGTGCTGACAGTCAGCGTGTCTTCCAAAGCTACCGGTTCACCATCTGCGTCACAAATATCATAGACAGCCACCACCATGTTATTAACAGGGCATTCGATGGACGAGCAGGAGACGATAAGCGTCATACCAATGAAAAAAAGCCACTTTCTCATATTGTCTCTTCTATCTGATAATCGTTACGTCCACTCGACGAACGGCTGATGAGGTCGCCCAGGAATCCTGTCAGGAACAGCTGGGTGCCAATCATCATCATCGTCAGAGCGATATAGAAATAAGGGGAATCGGTGACCAGGCGCTGGGGGATGTTATGAGCCAGACACCAAAGCTTGTCAGCACCGATCCAGAAGGCAGCCACAAATCCGATGAAGAACATGATGGTGCCTAAGAAGCCAAACACGTGCATCGGCTTTTTACCAAACGTGGAGAGGAACCAGAGCGTCAACAGATCGAGGTAGCCATTCACAAAGCGGTTCAGGCCCATGAACTTCGACGAGCCATACTTACGGGCTTGATGCTGCACCACCTTCTCACCGATCTTATCGAAACCAGCGTTCTTTGCCAGATAAGGAATATAACGATGCATCTCGCCATACACCTCGATATTCTTCACCACAGCCTTGCGATATGCCTTCAGACCACAGTTGAAGTCGTGTAGGTTCTTGATGCCACTGATCTTACGGGCTGTAGCATTGAAGAGCTTCGTGGGAATGGTCTTTGAGATCGGGTCAAAACGTTTCTGCTTATAGCCTGAGACGAGATCGTAGCCCTCTTCTTTAATCATACGATACAGGTCGGGAATCTCATCTGGGGAATCCTGAAGATCGGCATCCATCGTGATTACCACATCACCCTGAGCCTGTTCAAAACCACAATAAAGGGCTGGGCTCTTGCCGTAGTTACGACGGAACTTGATACCCTTCACGACATCGGGCTGTTTTTTATTCAACTCACAGATAATCTCCCACGAATGATCGGTAGAGCCATCATTGACGAAGATCACCTCGTAAGTGAAGTGATTCTCTTTCATCACACGCTCTATCCACGCATACAGCTCAGGAATCGATTCATCCTCATTATAAAGAGGAATTACAACTGATATATCCATTTCTTACTATTCCAGCCTTTTTACTAGTTTATTCCTCGGTCTTTGCAACGTTGCGCTGCATCATCAAACTGATGGGTACACCCAGGATAAATCCCAGTGTGATATTCACCGTCAGCATGTCGAGCGCATAGTCGATAGGGCGTACCTTTGCCAACTGGCTCAGACTCTCATTCATCATCTCTGTCATGCCATACTGCTGCATCGCCTGGCGCGCCTCGTCAGAGGTGAGCACCTTTGACATCTGACTCATCAGGAAACCATGATCCATGAATGCCAGATAAATATATATGGCAACAGCGAAAAGCACACCTGCATAGAAAAACATAAAGACGGTATAGGCATAGCCCCGGCGGAACGAGATGAGCCCCTCGCGAGCATAATCACGGAATTTGCGCAGTCTGCCACCCACGAAAAAGGGGGTGTAGAATATCAACATCGCAGCTGCCAGACCAATCAGCTGATTAGTCATTCCAATAATATATAAGGTGGATGTGAACACCCAAAGAAGGGCGAGCAAAGCACCATCCTGACGGGCAAAAGCCTTTAATTGTACATATTCGTGTGGCGTAATCATTTTAACAATCTTATATTTCAAGGTGCAAAATTACGCATTTTCCCGCATATAACGAGTGGTTTGGCTCAAAAAATAGTTAAAAACAGAAAAATTCTTATTTCTTAATTCTTAATTCTTAATTTATTGTAGTACCTTTGCACGCGGTTTTAGAAAATGGGCGAGTCCTGTACGGCCAGCTCCCTCGGAATCCCCCAGGGTGGGAACGCAGCAAGGGTACTTGGTTGTAGCGGCGCGATACAGTAAGCTCGCTCACCCGCCTCTTTAGCTCAGTTGGCCAGAGCACGTGATTTGTAATCTCGGGGTCGTTGGTTCGAATCCGACAAGAGGCTCTCCCTTAGGGTTCAGAAAAAAGGATAGGCATTGCCTATCCTTTTATCGTTATCTCATACTTCGACATGAAGGAGGCACCTGGCAGAAGGTGGTTCATCAGAGGCTTGTCCTTAAACTCCCCCTTGAAGCCACGAGGATCTCCAATCCCATACCATGGTTCGATGCAGACGAAAGGTGCCTGCTTGTCATATGGACTCCAGAAGGCAATCACCGGGGTGCGGAAGGTGACGGTCACCTCAGGCTCTCCAGCCTTATTCAGCAGCTCTGCACGATGCAGCTGGCACTTATGGATCTTGATAGAGTCGTTGCGCCAGGTATTGTTGGAGAACTCCATCATTCCGTTCTCCGCCTCCACGAAAGGCACCTCGTCCATATCATGCGAGCCGTCGAGGTAACTGTGGAGGGCATCCATAGGCTCTGCATTGTCAAGGCGAATACGACCATATTGGTTTTCACCAGCCTTCATATCAGGGATGTTAAAGGCTGGATGACCGCCTATCTGGAAGTGAATCTCCTGTTTGTCTGTGTTATGCACGTGCCAGATGACACCTATTTTATTATTGTCGAGCACATAGCTTACACTCAGGGTAAAGTCGTAGGGATAGACTCTTTTCGTCTCTTCTGAGGATTCGAGGGCGAAAGTCACCTTCCTGTCGCTATGGGCAATCAACTTAAATTCGGCATCGCGGGCAAAGCCGTGACGAGGCAGATGATACGCCTTACCATCCACACGATAGGTCTCGTCGTTGACACTACACACAATAGGGAAAAGGATGGGCGAATGGCGATTCCAGTACTTCGGATCAGCCTGCCACAGATATTCCTTACCTTGAGCATCCTTGATGCTCTGAAGCTCTGCTCCTTTCTCCGACACAACAACAGAGAGCTGTTCGTTCTTTAGTTCTACCATATTATTCTGTTTTTAGGTTCAAATAGTACTTATTGGCAAAAGTAGCCATTTTGCCCGAAACCGCCAAACTTTTATGCCACATTTTTCAATAACAGCCACAAAAAGGGCCCTCGATACACATCACGTGCTTCGAGGGCTTCTGATAAACTTGCAGAACGTATGAATTTCAAAGATTGTTACGCTGCGTAGTTTTTGAACTAAGTATGAATCGAATTTTGTTTTTGGTTGAAGCTGAAGAGTTATTGACAATAGCTATAAACTCACCAGGCTCTGCAGTCCATTCACCTGTCTGCTCATTATAGAAACTAAGGGCAGAACGATCGATGGTGAAATCGACTTGCTGTGTCTCACCTGGAGCCAGACTGACTTTCTTGAAGCCCTTCAGTTCCTTAACAGGTCGGGGCTGTGATGACTTGGAATCGCTGATATAAAGCTGCAGGACTTCTGCACCAGTTACAGAACCCGTGTTCTTGACATCAACAGAGATTGTCAGTTTACCATCAGCCGTCATCTCGCGCTTGTCTGCACGAAGGTTACTTACTTCGAAGGTGGTATAACTCAGACCATAGCCGAAGGGGAAGAGCGGCTCGATGTTATGCTTATCAGTCCAACGATAACCTACGAAGATATCCTCCTTGTAAGTCTCGTCGATGATCTGATGATCCTCGCGCCATGTGCCAGGATAACTGCCTGTGGCATGTGCACCACAATCCTCAAGACGGGCATACCAGGTGAAAGGCAGCTTGCCAGAAGGATTCACATCGCCGGCAAGGACACTGGCCAGAGCCTCACCAGCCTCAGAGCCGACAAACCACCCCTGTAGGATGGCGGGCACCTTCTCAACCCAAGGCATAGCGACAGCATTTCCAGAGATGTTGACATAGACCAGATTGGGATTTGCCTTTACAAGTGACTCTACCAGCTGATCCTGTCCATAAGGTAAGCCATAGGCTTTGCGATCATGCCCCTCACAGTCCTGATAATCGCTTTTGTTCAGACCGCCGATGAAAATCACGACATCGGCATTCTTGGCCTTGGCGACTGCCTCAGCTGTCAGCTCCTCAGCACTGCGTAAGTCATAGAGGCTGCGCCCGACGGTAACGCCATTATAGCTCTGAACGGTATCGCCGACATAGCCTCGGGCGAAATCCACCTCAGCATCGGCAAAGCGCGCCTTGATGCCGTCGAGCGGCAGAATCTCCTTCTGCACCTTCAGCGAAGACGAACCTCCGCCAACTGTCATCATCTTGATGGCATTCTCACCTACTACCAGAATCCGCTTGGCATTCTTGATGGGGAGAAGCTGACGGTTGTTCTTTAACAGTACGATACCTTCCTGAGCAATCTTCAGGGCAGCCTCGTAATGAGACTCTGAGCAGAGGAAGCTGAAGGGGCGCTGGCGGTTCATCGTGGTACGATAGAACAGGCGCAGCACGCGACGTACCTTTTCATCCAGTTCCTTTGTGGAATACTTGCCTTCCTGAATCAATTTCTTATAAGCTAATGCCAGATAGTATTTATCGTATGCGTTGGTGGCTCCCATGGTGAGGCCATCAGTCCAGGAGCCGAACTCCAGATCGAGTCCGTTGGTGATGGCTTCTTCTGTGTTATGACAGCCGCCCCAGTCGGAGATCACCACACCATCGAAGCCCCAGTCCTGTTTCAGAATTTTGTTGAGCAATATGGAATTATGACAGTTGTGTTGGTTCTGATAGAGGTTATAGGCACCCATGATGGCCCATGCCCCACCCTCCTGTACCGCAGCCTTGAAGGCAGGGAGATAGATCTCATGTAGGGCACGGTCGCTGACGATGACATTTACCTGATGACGGTATTCCTCATCATTGTTCAGGGCATAGTGCTTCACACAGGCAGCGACACCCTTCGACTGAAGTCCCTGAATGTAAGGCACCACCATTCTGGAGGCCAGCCAGGGATCTTCGCCCATATATTCGAAGTTGCGGCCATTAAGTGGTGTGCGATTGATATTCACACCAGGGCCCAGCATGACATGCTTGCCACGGTAGAGTGCCTCTTCAGCCAGACTCTCGCCATAGAGTTTGGAGAGACAAGGATTCCATGTGGCAGTCAGACAGGTAAGAGCGGGGAAAGCCACACAGGAGTCGTTGGTCTGTCCCGCCTGCTCCCACTCATCCCAAAGTACATCTGGACGTACACCATGAGGCCCATCATCGGTCCACAGATCGGGGAATCCCAGTCGCTTGACACCAGGACTGGAAAATTTCGACTGTGCATGAATGACTGCAATCTTCTCGTCGAGCGTCATTCGTGTCAAAGCATCATCGATGCGCTGCTCAAGAGGCTTCGACTCATCGAGATAGACAGGCAGCGTCTGTGCCTGCGACCCGACTGAGGCACCGAGCAGAAGTAATGTTAATATATGATTCTTCATTCTGTTATCGTATTATTTCGCATTTGCGTAGTATTTCTGTCCATTCTGAATATAAATCCCTTTAATGGGACGAGCTATGCGACGTCCTTGTAAGTCGTAGATATAGCCATTCATAACGGGAGTGGATTTTGCGACAGGTCGGATACCTGTGTCTGGGGTTTCGGCACCACTTTGATAGACGCGTACATAGTCTATCATCATTTCAACTGGCAACTGACTCTCATCAACACCTTGTGAACCGCCCCAGTCACCACCCCAAGCGAGATTCAGAATGACATAGAAGGGATCATCATAAGGCCAGTCGTCACGTCCTAAACCACGATTCGCATACTCCAACTGTTTCTTGCCATCGACATAGGTCGTTATCTTCTGTCCTGTCCACTCTATACCATAGATATGAAACTCATCCTCAGCACCCGGGCATAACATCTCATGCGTCACCTGTGTACCGTTGCTGTGTACGTGTGCATTGGCATGAAGACTCGACGAAACGTAATTAGGATTGTAACCAACCTCCTCCATGATGTCGATCTCGCCATCTTTAGGCCAGCCTGTAAAATGTACAGGCATCATCCAGAAGGCAGGCCAAGTGCCCTTGCCTTTCGGCAATTTGATACGAGCCTCGATATAACCATACTTCCAACCTGTCTTGACATGTGCATACACGCGGCCAGAATAGATCTTACCGTTCTCTTTCAGGCAACGGATAATGAGTCGACCGTTTTTCACTTCAGTGACAAATGCCCCTTGCGGTGTCTGGTGATTCACATAATTCTGTAATTCATGATTCACCCAACCTGCATTCTGTACCTCGTGAGTCCAGTGGATAGCATTCAATTCCGGACCCTCATCGAACTCATCGCTCCAGTCCAGACGATAACCCTCTGGCACAAGGCCAGAAGGTTCGTCTGTCGGATTGAGGTCTGCTTTGATCTGCGACATGGCAGGAATGGCGATCAGAGAAGAAAGCCATATCATAGCAAGCGACTTCATCGTCATATCAGCAAAGGTTTATTCTCCAAAGTAGAAATCATCGAAGAAGAAAGTACCGGGCGCATCGTGTCCTTCGCCCCCAAACTGGATAACTACCTTATCGAAATCCTGACGATCAGCAACGTTACTGAAGTCAAATTCGAGTTCTATCCATTTGTCGGTCTCCAGATTGCCCTTGATCACCTCTGCCTGTGTGGTGTAAGCATTGCCACCCAGATCATTGTTCTGGAGCTTGATTGACAACTGCTTCTGAAGGGTTGCCACAGCCCAGTCCTCATGGCCTGCCTCTGTGGTGAAGTCGTTATAAGAAGGAATGTAAACCTTGATACGCACTTTGCTACCCTTCGTGAGGTCGAACTTTGTATGCTCTGCAGGTTCTACGAATGAAACGTTAGAGTACTTCTCGCCTGCTTTCTTCTGATACAGGAATACCTTATCAGACTCGTTGATGGGTACTGGAGCGGGATTAGCCCATGAACCAGACTTGTCGGAAAGAGCCTCGTTAGCGAACAGAACAGCAAGATCTTCACCTTCGAAGTCCTCTTCATACTTTGGAGCTTTCATCGTAATCTGAATCTCAGGCTTCACATTCTTCTCTTTCGGAACAAAGCGATACCACCATGCATTGCCTGGTTCAACAGAACTCTTACAGTAAACCCAGAGCTCATCTTCGGTCAGCTTCTCAATATAATAGGTTGATGTACCAGCATAGTGACCAAGGAAGGCATCACCACTCAAGGTAAGGGTCTTTGCTGACTCGTTGAGAGAGAAAGTCAAACCATCTGCAGGGGTATATGGGCAATCGAAATCGCCTACAACAGGATTCTCCGTACCTCCCTTGCCAAGGGCATTTTTACCATTCTCATTGGTATAGATAAAGCCTTTATTCTTCCAAACAAGCTGAGTACCGTCAAGCACGAAGGTGAACTCCTGCTCGTAGAGCGAACAACCATCTTTGCCTTCGGCGGGACAGCCCCACCACCAACCAGAGGAACGAGGATAAGCATTTATATCATCCACACCAAAGTGATTATCGTGATACTGATCAAACACCCATGTCTTGCCTTCGACATCAGAAGCACCACCTGTCAAAGCGTTAAACCAAGGTGAGTCAAGCAATGTTGCATCATCTTCGGCGATATTGATATTCTGTGTGATAGTAGCAGAACCACCAGAAGTAAACAAAGTCATCGTCACTGCATAGGATCCTGCATAAGGATACTCGCCCTGAACAGCTGTACCTTCAGCCGACTTACCATTACCCAGATCCCAAAGAGCAACACCAGGCACAGAAGATGTATTCTTGAAATCAATCACATTAGCTTTATCAGCAGTCGGAGTGGCTGTAAAGGCCAACTGGCTCGTCTGAGGCTCTGCACCCAAGCTATGGTCATCGCTATCCTGGGGGCTGCAGGAATTAAATCCTACAAGCGCCAGGCAAGCTATCATTGTACTATATAAAATCTTTTTCATAATGCTTCAAACTCTTAATTATGGTCTCTATTTATTATTTGTAACCAGGATTCTGCTTCAGGGCATACTCCGTACCTGCTGTTCTGTCGATCTCTGACTGTGGAATAGGCAGATACTTGTTAAAATCATTCCAAGTACGTACAGAATTGTGCGTAGCATCATTCTCTGTCAACACTTTAGCTGCATCGCCCCAGCGTACGAGATCGTAGTAACGGTGACCCTCGCCAACGAACTCATAGTGATACTCATCCTTAATCTCCTGAGCCGTTGGGTTGGCAATGTCATGATTGTTGTCACCAAAAGCACGACGGCGAACCTGATTAAAGCACTCCTTTGCAGAAACGCCCTGCTGCTCTGCCACACCCTCCATCAGTACAAGTTCTGCATAGTTGAGCAGCGTCTCTGCATAGCGGAAGATACGGAGATTGTTACAATAGTTAAGATCCAGATCGCCAGAAGACTTACGATAACCGTTGCGGGCTGTATATTTCTTGAAGAAATAGCCAGTATCCTGGAAACGAGGTCCATAAGCACCTACCGTACGATAGTCGATAACAGAAGCATCACGGCGTGTATCACCATCAGCATACATCTCATAAGTAGAGGTACGTGCCGGACAGAATCCCCAACCGCCATTATAGGTACCTGTAGCGTCTTTCAGGTCATTGGGAGAGATGAAAGCAGGAAGGTTTGTACCGTAACCCTGCCAACCGCTTGCCCAAGTCTTACCTTCACCCATCTGATTGCTCTCGAAGATGGACTCACGGCAGAACTCACCATCATTATCCCAGATTGATTCAAAATCGCTCATAAGTGCATACTCACCACTGTTGATAATTGTAGCGAGATCGTTAGCCACTTCCTGATATTTGGAAGAATCTTTCTGATACATCACTGTACGAGCCTTCAGCATCAGAGCTGCAGCACGGTTCACACGACCTGCATCTGCACCATTGTTATTATACATAGGGAGTACACCATCCTCGCAGGCAACATTCACGTCGCTGATAATCTGTGCATAAACCTCATCGGGTGAGAGCTGACGAGCCATATAATTGGTGGCGGGTGTCAGTGGCTCCGTGAAGAAAGGAATGCTTCCAAAATACTTCCAAAGCATATACACATAGTAGGCACGCAGGAAGTGAGCCTCTGCATTATACTGGCGCACCTTATCGGTCTTATTCTCAATATTGGCACATGCATTAATCACACTGTTAGCACGGGCAAATCCTGAAGTATAGATGTTCCATGAACCAGGCAGCGTGTGAAGGGCATCAGCCTGGAAGAGTGAGATATTGTAAAGCTGCAACTGGTCACCAGCATCGCCACCACCCTTATAGCAGTCGTCTGACTGTACATCAGCTATAACAGGAATGGCCTCATAATTATTGTTGGCATAAGAGTCGAACAACAGGATCTGATAGGTTGCTGCCAATCCTGAGTTAATAGATGACTCGGTGGCAGTACCACCATCGGCAAGCTGTTCAGTGGGGAGTGACTCTAAGAAAGCGTCACCGCATGATGCCAGCGTCATACCAGAAGCCAGCACAGCTGCCATCATAAATAATTTATTGATTTTCATATCGTTGTTTCTTTTTAATTGATTAGAATGTAACATTAGCACCTACATAGATAGTACGAGCCTGCGGATAAATACCTTTATCAACACCCATAGCTGTTGCAGAAGCACCATCGCCACCACCAAGCTCAGGATCAAATCCGTCCTTATAGCTGGTAAAGGTCAGCAAGTTCTCTGCAGCTACATAGACACGCAGGCGCTGGATAGAAGCCATACGGGTGATGTGCTGAGGCAGTGTATAACCAATCTGCGCATTCTTCAAGCGCATATATGAGCCGTTCTTGATGAAAAGATCAGAAGACACCCAGTTACCGTTGGGGTTAGCAGCAGTCATACGTGGAATCTTATTGCTGGTGCCCTCACCAATCCAACGATCGAGAATCCATGTAGGACGGTTCATAGCGGGAACATCACCACGCTGTGCGAAGTCGAACACATCATTACCCAGTGTACCCTGGAAAGCAAAGTTGCAATCGAAGCCCTTCCAGTCTGCACCAATTGTGAAGCCGAATGTCCAGTCAGGCATACCCTTACCAATCTTCGTACGATCACCATTACCGATAACTCCATCACCATCGAGGTCAACAAAGCGTACATCACCAGGATGTGCATTCGGCTGAATCAAAGCACCACTTGCATTGGTATAGCTGTTCACCTCATCCCAATTCTGGAACAGGCCGTTAGTCTTCAGACCATAGAAGTAAGGCCAAACGTCACCATTCTTACCATGTACATAGGTTCCTACACCACCTGCACCTGCACCTTCATAGTCTGTCTCACCTGACTCATTACCAAGGTCGATCATCTTGTTCTTCAAGAAGGAGAAGTTTCCATTGACATAGTAGTGGAAATCCTTGATGCTGTCCTTCCAACCGATTTCAAACTCAAGACCCCAGTTCTCCATCTTACCCAGGTTACCCGGCATGTAAGCGAGCATATCCTTTGTCTTCTTCTTGAAATAGTCGAAGCTGAAGCTCAAACGACTGCTAAAGAAACGAAGATCCAAACCAAGGTCGATCTGCTCAGAAGTCTCCCACTTGATGTCAGGGTTAGCTACACGACCAGGAGAAGAACCATAGACCATGGTACCATTATTGGTCTCAGAAGCAGGATCATAGCTGCCACCAAAATAGTAGTTCTCACCACCATCCATCAGCGACATGTAGAGGAAATTGCCGATAGAAGCATTACCGTTCTGTCCCCAAGAGGCACGAATCTTCATCACATCGAACCAAGAGGGCTTTACATTCTGCAGATAAGGCTCGTTGAGCACATTCCATCCCAGAGAAACAGCAGGGAATGTAGCCCACTTGTTGTTGGTACCAAAGACAGAAGAACCATCACGGCGCAGCGTGAACTGAACCATATAACGCTCATTGAAGTTATAGTCAAGACGACCGAAGTAAGAAGCCAGAGAAGTTCTGTCATAACCACCTGTACCACCAGATACACGCTCTTCAGAACGGTCAGCGATGGCATAGTTGATATTGGCCTTCTTTGGGTCGGTATCCAACAAGTCGTAGTCGGTACCAGAAAGATTACGGTACTGATAACGGTTAGCTGACTGACCCAGCACAACAGTCAGGTTATGCTTCTCAGCAAAAGTCTTCTGATAAGTCAAAACATTCTCAACCTGCCAGCGGAAGCCACGGTTCATCGAACTAGACACCCAGCTCTTGTCTGTGTGAGCCATCGTACCACGGTATTCAGGATATCCATAGCCATCGTTGCCCCAGAAAGCAAGATCGGCACCATAGCTGCTCTTAAACTTCAAACCAGGAAGGATATCAAGTTCTGCCCAGAAAGAGGCCACGAACTTATCATCATTATTCTTACTAGACGTTGGCTGATTCAGAGTAGCCACAGGGTTAGTCAGCTCCTGGAAGCCAGAAGGTGGCAATGAGAATACCCGGCCATCCTTAGTGATAGCTGTAGGATTAGCTTCCAAAATAGCACGTCCCTCTTCCTCTGAAGCATAAACAGAAACCAGCGGAGAGAATGTCAATGCACTACCAAGGATAGAGCCGTACTCAGTATTTGTGGTAATACCTGTACTCTTAGAGCGTGAATAACCAATATTTACACCCACCTTTAGTTTGTTCAGGAAATTACGGTTGTTCTCTTCAAATACGGTATAAGTAGAATTGCTACGAAGGCTCCAACGGGTATAGTTAGACTTTCCGTAATTACCACCAACAATACCTTCCTGATCGAAATAGCCTAATGAGAGAAAATAGGTCATCTTTTCATTTCCACCATTGATGCTCACCTGATGCTGTTGTACAGGTGCATCGTAGTTGAACACCTCATCCTGCCAGTCTGTTCCATCACCCTGGAATGCAGCTATATAGTCAGCAGAATAGCGAGGTGCGTTACCATCATTTACTTGAGCCTCGTTCATGATGGTCATATATTCCTTAGCATTCAGTACAGCCTTCTTTTTCCATGGATTCTGCCATCCAAAGCTGAAATCATAATTCACAGAGGTTTTACCTGCAGAACCAGACTTAGTGGTAACCAACACAACACCATTGGCGGCACGAGCACCATAGATGGCTGCTGACGCTGCATCCTTCAGGATTTCAACAGAGGCGATATCTACTGGGTTCAGATAGCTGATACCACCCTCAACAGCCATACCATCGACGATATAGAGAGGATCAGAATTGTTGACTGAGCCACTACCACGAATGGTAAACCTTGAAGCAGAACCAGGCTGACCTGAAGCCTGCGTAATCTGTACACCACTAACCTTACCCTTCAAAGCATCCTCAATACGAGAAGGCTTGGTCAGATTAAGATCGTCGCCAGTAACTTTAGAAATGGCGGCTGTTACAACACTTTTCTTCTGGACGCCATAACCAATGACCACTACGTCATTAAGCATCTGGGCATCTTCATTCAGTACAACAGTCATGCCGTTCTGAGCAGTCACTTCTCTGGTGACATAACCCACATAAGACACAACAATTTTGGAATTAGGAGCCACCTTAATATTGAACTTACCATCCAGATCTGTGATGGTAGCGTTCTTAGGTTGCGCCTTTTCAACAACAGTGGCTCCAATTACTGGGTCACCATTCTCATCAGTAACTGTACCCAGAACATCAGTTACATTCTGAGCAGCAGCTGTCAGAGAGAGAAGCATCGCATAAAAGACGAGTAAAAATCGTCTTACAGCATTTAGGTTCATTTTTTGTTTCATAAAATACCTTTTTAATTATTAAACGATTGTTATGTTTGGTTATTGTGGATGCAAAGGTAGGCAAAAAATAAGCGCCAAATAAGCCTATCAAGATACGAATATAGATAAATGTCTGATTTACACGATTCTTTTCTGCCTGATTATCAACAAGATACTAATATCTCTCATTTTTCGTAATATAGACGTTTTAAAAAGGTATATCACCACAAATATAGTCTCTTACGAGCTATTTTCAAGGCAAAACTGCAGCAAAGCAAAAAAAGAAGGCTTTTTATTTTGTACTTTCACGAAAAAGGATTAAATTTGCAAAAACATTCAAAATAATGCAAAAATGAAACGTTGCTTACTATCTATAATATTCATTTTATTCTGTACACATTTCAGCTGGGCCAATAAAGTGAACATGGATTCTCTTTACCGTGTTCTTGATGCCGCTATTGATTCATCTTCTATTTATAAGAAACAGAAACTTGATGCTATCAACACTCTGGAGAAGCAATATGCTGCTGTCAGAAATGACCAGGACAGATATCAATTTGCGCTCAGTCTCTTTCGTGAATATATTGCTTTCGTTAATGATTCTGCCCTTAACTATATACAAGTATGTATGGAATGTGCAGAACGAATGGGGAGAAAAGATCTGCAGACTCAAAGCGAACTAGCATTAGCCTATCAGTTGGCTGATACAGGGTTCTATCCAGAGGCTGAAATACACTTTAAGGCAATATCCAAAGATCTGTTAACAGATGACATGGTAATTACATATCTCAAGGGTATGAATCACCTATATGGTGAGATGGGCTATTACTCACACGACAAAAGACTTAGGGACCAGTTCTTTTCAAAATCAGCTGCCTTCCGTGATTCTTTACTCCAAATTCTATCAGAAGACTCTTATAGTTATAATGCTTTAAAATCAGTAGAGCTCAATAATCAGGGAAAAACTGAAGAAGCATTGAAGTGTAGTGACAAATGGATGAAACTTGCAAAACCTGGATCTCGTGATTATGCGACTATGTCTTTCTATCGTTCTGAAATATTCAGGAATATGGGAGATACAGACATGGAGCGATACTGGCTTGTCATGTCAGCATTGACTGATATCCGTCAGGCAATTATGGATCAGGCTGCTCTATGGAGTTTAGCCAATTCGCTGATGAATGAAGAAGGTGATTTGGACCGTGCATACAAATATATGGATTTCTCATGGGAATGTATCTCCTATTTCAGCACTCACATGAGATCTTGGTTAGTAACTCCTATTCTGACACGCATTAATGATAAATATAAGCAGAATCTGCATCAGGCCTATACTAATTTGATATGGACTATTGTTGCTATAAGCTTTTTGCTTATAGGACTACTCATGCTTTTATTTTATGTTTCCAAAAAACGTCGTCAACTGTCAGTAATAAGAAATGAGTTGAAAAATGCTAATGATGAGTTAGGACAACTCAACTATCAGTTATCAGCTAAAAATCACGATCTCTCAGAAGCAAATCAGAAGCTATCAAACATCAATGAACAGCTTCGTCAGGCTATTATACACCTAAATGATTCCAACCGAGTAAAAGATGAATATATCGGTAAATTCCTAAGTGTATGTTCTGACTATATCGATAAACTTGATAATTATCGTATCAAGGTAAATCGCAAATTGAAAGCTGGTCAGCAGGCTGATGTACTGCGAATGACAAGCAGCGAGCAATTGAAAGAGGATGAACTCAAGGAACTCTTCGATCACTTTGATGATATATTCCTTCGTTTGTTCCCCACATTCATTGATGATTTCAATGCTCTATTAAAACCTGGCGAAGAAATAGTTCCAACAGAAAAAAATCACCTCAATACTGATTTGCGCATCTTTGCCCTTATCCGATTAGGTATTGAGGAAAGTTCAAAGATTGCTGAGTTTCTTCGCTATTCTCCTAATTCTATTTACGCTTATCGCGCACGCATTAAGAATAAAGCTATTGGTAATCGTGATGAGTTTGAAAAACTAGTGAAGGAGATTGGAATTAAAGGATAATCCTGAAAAGGATACATCGAGCTACGTAACTCGTAGAGAATGGAAAACAAAAGAGCCTCGGGTCATTGCTGACTCGAGGCTCACACTTAAAAAGACGGCGGCTTCCTACTCTCCCGCATTGCATTGCAGTACCATCGGCGCAGGCGGGCTTAACTTCTCTG
>CADCFA010000013.1 GCA_902800595.1 uncultured Prevotellaceae bacterium
CAGACTTCTCTTTCAGCAGTTGTATAATATGAAATGGCAGCTTCATTGCAAACAATATTTTTGCAAAAGTAGTGCTTTTTTCTCAATTACTGCCACTTCGTATCGTTTTTTATTTCTTTTTATACCAACATTTATATCAGTTTTCTGCTTCAACGAGACCTTTTTCTGTCAGGACGGCGAGTACATTTGAGGCCGACTGGCGATCTCGCTTACTGCTGACGGCATTGTAGCGGGCAAGCATGTGGGCATCATCAGAGAGCAAGTTTGTCATATAGTCATCGTCGATACGCGTCACTGGGTAGCGACCTTTCTCATTGGCATCAGTATCGATGAGATAACAACGATAACTGTTCAGTTTGCTTCTATTCAGCCAGAGGGCTGCTGAAGCCGAATGCAGGGCGATGCTGGTCCCCAGCGGTGTAAATATACTTGCCACATTAGCTCCAAAGCCCAACAGGAAAGCGCCGTCGTTGATATGATAGACTGCGATGAGCAGTTTGTTGCCGGCATAAGGATAAGCCTGCACATATTGCTGCGTATCAAGGATGATATCGTTGCAGCGCAGATTGCGACAGTTCACATAGAGGTTCTTGCCGAAAGAGATGGCAAACACCTCTTTTTTCAGAATACGGTCAGTTGCCTTATCGCCCGACTTCACCTTATAGTCTGTCTCATCCATCTTGATCTGAGGAAGCATTTCCGAACGTCCGTCCACAAGCGACTCGATGGTATTCCAGTTATGAGTCTTGTAGTCTGAATAAGTCATACAGTACTTTGCAGGTTGTGCCATCATCATCGTTGGCAGACAGCTAACCATCATCAATAATAAGAACTTTTTCATATTGTAATCCTTTCTTTTAAAAATTCAACAATCTCGAATGTGTCACTATTTGTTTGACGGTGCAAAAGTAGGTCAGTATATCCAGACCACCAAGTTTTCAGGCAAGAATCCTCCATACTTGTAGCGACACATAGGCTTATATACGACAAAAGGGCCCGAAGGCCCTCCTATTGTGTCGCAGTTTTATTCCTCAACGTGATGGGGATTCTTAATTCTGTATCTCATAGATGTTCAAATCTCACATTGTCCTACTTTATTTCAAGCAGTTTCTGCTTGATATACTCTTGAATGTCGTAAGGGGTTACGTCGTAGACGGGTAACAGTTCCTCGAAGCCTTTTTCCTTGATGAAACGACTGCCGTTTGTCAGCATTGCCAACAATCCGCGAGTGCGCAATTTGTGCTCAGAATGTTCCAGAGCAGCCCTCTTTTAGTCAGCCATTTCATGAAATCCAAATCTTCACTCTGACGCTTTTCGATTTGTAAAGAAAGAGCCGTTCCGCCTACAAGCGTATATGGTTTTATACACTCCAAGCGTGAGATAGCCTCAAAAACCCTACCAGTATGTGGCGCCAAAGACTTTGAGTATTCCATATCAAACTGACATTAATTTGTTGATGTAACGAGTTTCGATGCTTTTGACATAAGCTTCAGGGCGTTTCGCTCCGAAGTAATACCAGGCGTAAAGAATATTAAAAGTACGGAACATCTCACCCTGTGGAGCTACACGATCCAACCATACTCGCTTGACTTTTTTATAGCCAAAAAGCGGAAAGAGTTTATTAATGTCGTCAATATCAAGATAGAGCAGCACATGTTCAATCAATGCCTCGTCGGAAATGGATTTCATTTTCGACAGATTGTAAGACCAAAAGCAATTCTCTTTCTTGAGCTTACGAAACAGTTGCTGTCTGGCACTATCTTTCATCATGTGCTTGCAAAGATACAGCATTTTTCTGAAACTTCCAAACATTCATTCATATTTCTCAATGAAAAGCCACTTTTCGCACTGCAATTAGTTACTTTTTGATTGGTGAAAAGTTACTTTTAGGATGGTGAAAAGTTGCTATTTAAATGCAAAATCTCCCCCCGGAACTGCGCGAGTATTACAATGACAAGATCAACTTCAAAAACGAGTTCGACAAGACCACCTATCAGAAGTTAGGACGTGCCCTCAGTGATCAGAGCTTCAACTTCGACACCGACCGCCGCGCCTCAGGCCACATCTATCTGCTCACAGAAAATGGGTAGATAAAGAGTTTACTTTTTGTGATGTAATGTGGTGGTGAGTACGTTTTCGCCGTTAACGTACTCATACTCTACGGTGTCCATCATGTAGATCACCATGAAGATACCTAACCCACCTACCTGGCGTTGCTCTATGGGCAGGGTGACGTCAGGCTGTTCGCTTTTGAGTGGGTTGAATGGTGCCCCACCGTCGCGAAAACGCATGGTGAAACAATCCTTCTCATACTGGATCTCCACATCGATGTAATCGCTTCCAGAATAGCTAACGATATTCAGCACCAGCTCCTCAACCACCACACAGATGATTCTCCACATATCTTGATCCAGCGATACCACTTCCTCTATCTGAGTGATGGTCTGGATGATTTCGATACCTTTGCCCTGTATGGGTTGAAAATGTAACTGCTTCATCTGGTTTGAAAATTAGCGTTTCTTTTCGGTGAGGTACATACCTGCAAGGATCAGTATGGTACCAAAGGCGAACATCAGCACTTCATCCTGCCACACCTTGGAAAACCAGCGATGGTTTCTCTTGAGCGAATAGCCCAGCAGCAGGAGATAGGCAATGATGAAACGCAACGTGAAGATCTGTGCAGGGGATAAGCCACTAAGTAGCAGCAACTTGGTGCAGACAAACGTCGAGCCCCAGATTGCTACTACTATAAAGGCTACCAGATGGTAGATAAGTTTATTGCTTGATTTCAATGTCGCGCTTCACATTATTTCGGATCTTCGTGAGATAGCCCTTCATGCCCTCAGCATCCTTGTTGTCGATGATCTCCAACAGCTCCTTCAGCTCCGTACGGATCTGGGATACCTGATCATGGGTATAGGGGTTGAAGAGGATTTCCTGAAGCAGATAGTCATCCTCGTTGAGCACACCTTTGGCAATGCGCATGTGGCGCTTGAAGGTGGTACCTGGGGCATCCTGATGCTTCATGACAGCGGCAAATACGAAGGTTGACACAAAGGGGATTGACAGCGAGTAAGCCACCGTCTTATCATGCTCCTCGAAGGTGTATTCGTAGATGTTCAGTCCCAGCTTCTGATAGAGGTCCTTGAAGAAGATACGTCCCATATAGTCGCCCTCGCTGATGATGATGGCATTCTCTTCAGAGAGTTGCTGCAGGTTGGCAAACGTAGGTCCGAACATCGGGTGAGTGGATACATAGCGCATCCCCGTGCTCTCGTAGAACTCCTTCATATCGGTCTTCACGGAGGCGATGTCGCTGATGATACACTCCTTGGGCAGATAGGGAATCACCTCTTTGAATACTGGAATCGTATATTTCAGCGTGACGGCATTGATCAACAATTCCGGCTTAAACTCGCGTATCTCTTCGTAAGAGGTAAAACGCTGGCAATTGTAGGTGAAGCGCATCCGTTTGGGATCGCGCTCAAAGACTGCCACCTCGTGGTCGAAACTCAGCAGGTCGATGAAGAATGATCCCATCTTGCCTGCTCCCATTACTAATATTTTCATATTATAATGTAAAAATTAGAAAATGTAACAATGTAAGAATTACTTGTTAATGATCTCAATCTGTTGACGGACTGACTCCTCGTGGATATTCTCAAAGACATGGGCGACGAACTCCGGATCCATGCCACAGAGTGAGCCCTGGGCACCACGCTTGTTCAGGATCTCATTGTAACGGTTGGCCTGCAGCACCGTCATGTTGTGCTCCTTCTTATACTGACCAATCTCACGGCACACCTTCATACGCTTGGCGAGCAGATCCATCAGCTGGTTATCGAGTTCGTCGATCTGCTTACGGAGCTGAGTGATACCCTCTGTCGTGGTGTGCTCATCGCGAATCACCAAGAGACTCAAGATATAGTCGAGCACATCAGGTGTCACCTGCTGCTTAGCATCGCTCCATGCCTTATCAGGATCGCAGTGACTCTCAATGATCAATCCATCGAAGCCCAGGTCCATTGCCTGCTGACAGAGCGGTGCAATCAGTTCACGACGGCCTCCGATGTGTGAAGGATCGCAGATCAATGGCAGGGCTGGGATACGGCGACGCAACTCGATGGGAATCTGCCACATGGGTGCATTGCGATAGATCTTCTGCTCGTAGCTGGAGAAGCCGCGATGGATGGCACCTAAGCGCTTCACACCAGCCTGGTTCAGACGCTCCAGCGCACCTATCCAAAGCTCTATGTCGGGATTCACGGGGTTCTTCACAAATACAGGCACATCGACACCTTTCAGGGAGTCGGCAATCGCCTGCATGGCAAAGGGGTTGGCAGAGGTGCGGGCACCTATCCAGAGGATATCGATGCCATACTTCAGACACAGCTCTACATGCTCTGGTGTAGCCACCTCGGTAGAGACCAGCATCTTGGTATCCTCCTTCACCTGCTTCATCCATACGAGCGCAGGCTCACCATGTCCCTCGAAACCACCTGGCTTCGTACGGGGCTTCCAGACACCTGCACGGAAGTTGTGGCAGCCTTTCATTGCCAACTCGCGGGCTGTTGTCATCACTTGTTCCTCAGTCTCAGCAGAGCAAGGGCCTGCAATCACGAAGGGACGTTCATTGTCACTCGGTAAATTCAGTGGTGCTAATTCTAGTTCCATAATTATATTGCTTTTTTGATTCTTTCTAATGCTTGCTTGATTTTCTCTTCCTTGGCACAGAGGGAGATGCGGATGTAACGCTCACCATTCGAGCCGAAGATAAAGCCCGGGGTGATGAAGACACGAGCCTCGTGAAGTACCTTTTCAGTCAAGTCCTCAGCATTCTGGATATCTGCAGGAATCTTACCCCAGAGGAACATACCCACCTGGTTCTTATCATAGGTACAACCCAGTGCATCCATAATCTTCTCAGCCCACTGACGACGACGGGCATAGGTGTTGATGTTATACTCACGATGCCAAGCCTCATCATTGTTATATGCCTCTGCAGCAGCTAGTTGGATGCCGCGGAAGGTACCACTCTCGATATTCGACTGTACCTTCAGGATCCAAGAGATAAACTCAGCATTGGTGGCACAGAGGCCCACACGCCAACCAGGCATGTTATGCGACTTCGACATCGAATTGAACTCGATGCAGCAGTCCTTGGCACCAGGTACCTGAAGGATGCTCAGGTGTTCCTCGCTCAGGATAAAGCTGTAGGGGTTGTCATTCACCACGACGATGCCGTGATCCTTGGCAAACTTCACCAGACGCTCGTAGGTCTCACGCTGCGCACGTCCACCCGTCGGCATGTTGGGATAGTTGGTCCACATGAGTTTCACCTTCGAGAGATCCATCTTCTCAAGCTCCTCGAAGTCAGGTTGCCAGCCATTGTCCTCACGTAGATTGTAGTTCACGATCTTGGCACCCAGAATCTTCGAAAGCGAAGTGTAGGTGGGATAGCCAGGATTGGGCACCAGCACCTCATCGTCAGGATTCACAAAGGCAAGGGTGACATGAAGGATTCCCTCCTTCGAGCCAATCAGGGGAAGCACCTCTGTCTTGGCATCGAGATCAACATTATACCAACGCTTATAAAAACCTGCCATCGCCTCGCGCAACTCGGGCGTACCCATCGTGGGCTGATAGCCGTGAGCATTGGGCTGACGCGCCACCTCACACAGCTTTTCGATGGTCTGCTCTGATGGTGGCATATCAGGACTGCCAATGGCAAGACTGATAATATCCTTGCCCTCTGCATTCATCTGAGCCACCTCTTTCAACTTGCGGCTGAAGTAGTACTCCTGTACCAGACTCAGCCTGTCGGCTGGTTCAATTTGTTTGTTTGCCATCTTTATATTCTCCTAAAATCTTTAAATCTTTGGTTAATGGGATGATCGCATCGATCGACTGGCGGTATCGTGTGAGATCGTCGTACATCACATCCACGTAGAACAGATACTCCCACTCGTGCCCGATAATCGGCAGCGACTGGATCTTCGTGAGGTTGATCTTGTAGAATGAGAGGATTGCCAACACATGAGAGAGAGAACCCTCCTCGTGAGGCAACGAAAAAACGATGCTCGACTTGTTGGCCTCTGTCAGCGGGCGCAACATATCTGCCTTGTTGGGATTCGACACCACGAGGAAACGGGTGAAGTTGTGCTTATTATCCTCAATATGATCCTCAAGAACCTTCAGACCATACAGCTTTGCTGCCTCAGCATGACAGATAGCAGCCCAGCCTTTTTTCTGTCCCTCCGCAATCATCTTGGCAGAACCTGCCGTATCTTCAGCCTCCACATTCTTCAGTTGTGGGTGCTGAGCTAAGAACTCACGGCACTGCATCAGGGCTACAGGATGGGAGTGAACTTCTGTAATCGTATCCCAATCATCCTCTGGCAGACAGCAGATGCAATGTGAGATGTGGAGCTTGTGCTCCCCTACTACGGTAGTACCACTGTCACGCAACAGCTCGTAGTTGTGCAGCAGACTACCCGCAATCGTATTCTCGATGGCGAGCATGCCGATGGCTGTGGGATCTTTCTTGATGGTATCAAAGACCTGCTCGAAGGTAGAGCAACAAATCAGCTGTATCTGTTCTCCCTCGAAATACAGGTGTGCCGCAATATCGTGGAACGACCCGATCAGTCCTTGAATGGCTATTCTCTTCATTTTACTTTTTTATCTTTTTATTTTTTTACCTTTAAATAAAAAACTCCGCTTTCACCTTGTTGTGAAGCGGAGCCTTATTTTATCTTCAAATGATCAATCTCAAATTTTACTTACGGCCAACCGCTTCACAATTTCTTGCAAAGTAAAAGTAATAACCGTAAAAGTATGCATTCGACATTGACATATTCTTTAATTTTTGCTTTATCGGGTGCAAAAATATCACTTTTCTGCGAAACAAACAAATATTTTGCAAGAAATTTTGCAGTTTAGCTTACATTTTTTCATTTGTGCGCCGTCAGATGGGCTTTTGAGTCTATAGGATTAGCATAGATGCCCAAGAAGATATCCTTCAACACGTCAGGTTCAGCTATGTCGAACTTATCCAGTTGTTCCATATAAGTCATAAAGGCCTTACGCTCCTCATCAGTATAGTGATCACGATAAAGCTGCTGACCATAACGCAGATCATGGGCGATATAGTTGTTCGGGGTGAGCTGATAGGCTGAGATGATACGTTCGTCGAGCAACTGGGCCACCAAACGATGATACTCATTGTTGGTGCAGTGTTCAAACTGGCACAGATCTGTCTCTGTCACTTCCGGACAGAAAGTGATATTCACACGTCCCTTGGGTTGCGCAATACCTGTGAGAATACTGTTCAGATCCTCACCTGGCTTCTTGACATAGGGGCAAAAACGTGACTCATAAAGTTCGAGGGCCTTCAGGATATCACACGACTCCCACTCATAGCTTACAGATACGGGGATGATATGCAGATCGGCAAGTGCCTTGATCTTATCCGTTGGCTCGCTCATACAGAACATCTTCACGATGCCCTGATCCGTCTGATCTATACCATCTTTGGTGCGCCCGTTGCGCTGGGCTATCCAAAGGCTCTGTCCTTTCTCTGTCAGCACATAGCGGATATAGTCGCTGAGATGCATCGATGCATGATAGAAGTCCTTCATGTTGCCCCCTCGCTCTACACGGAACATCTTGTTGGCCTTACCGATATCGATGACAAGCGGCGACGACATCAGATTGGCACCAAAGGTAATCTCTGTCGTCTCATGCCCGTTCTTATATAATATATACTGCAACAGACAGGCATCGAGCATGATATCACGATGATTGCTTACAAAGAGATATTGCTTTTGGGGGTCTAGTCTCTCCACACCACTATAGGTGAAAGCAGTAGTAGAACGGGCGATGACCTGTTCATTGACACACCGCATCACCTCTAACTGGAAATCACGGATGGTACGAAATGACAGCATCATCTTCCTGATATCCGCAGGATTATGCCCAGGATATACATAAGTACACAACAGACCGAAGAAGTCGCTATCTACGATACGCTGCATCGCAGCAGGTATCTCACTGTCGTAATAAGGACGGATATCGTCGAACTGATTATTCATTCTCTTTTAATATTCTTGATAAATCTATGATATTAGATGTAGCTATTGCTATATTTAATTCTGCAGCTTGACAGACATGCAGATTAGCAGGCATCGGCTCGCAAGATGCCGCCAACGCCACCTCGTCAGGATCGTCAGCATAAGAGTAGATCTCCCATTCCGGATGAACAAGTGCCATCAACAAAGAGAACTGTCCCTTGCCTGCATGAATGACAGACACCTTGTTGGAATCGGCATCCTGCAGTTGATCGTCGTCTATCCATTTACTGAAATCATCATAGCGCTTCAGCAACTGGCGCGTCTCTTTCTCCACACCTATTCCTTTATAGATGTACTTGCTGATGATATAATGATGGAAGTAATGCGTATTCTCTATCTGACGACGAATCTGCTCATAACGGTTCATATAGAGATGCTGAATGCGCTTAGTGATATTCAACTCTGTATCACCATACTCCCCTAACCTCTCGGCAGAAATACGTTCTCCTATTACCAGATCGACCTGGCCGCGTGAAGCCAGACCACTGCCTTTTGGCATCACATGACCTGTGCCATGAATATACATCGGCAAGAGGTCAACACCCAGTTTCCTTGAGAGATAGAAAGCCCCCTTGTGGAAGCGCTTGATTTTCTCATTGCTTCTCAAGCCCTCCGGGAATATCACCACACTATAGCCATCGGCTACAGCATGAGCTACCTGCTGCTCAATGGTCTCAACAGAACTTCTGGCATTCAAGAAGCGCGACACCTTGAACATCGTTCTCACAAAACGATTGCGCCACACTCTGTCGCCAGCCATAACCAAGATACGAGGACTCAGCGAGAGGATATAGATGGGGTCGAGCATCGACTGGTGATTGCAGATGATGATTGAGCCTTTTTCAAACTGCTCGTTCACCTCGTTGTGCACATTAAACGGCACGCCCCAGATATGGTTTACATCCACCTGCATGGACTTATGGATCACCCGATGGAACCAAGCTTCCTTCTTCTTGTTCTTGTCAGGCAGGATGCTAACTACCATACCAAACAGACTACCATACAGCAGTTCTGTGAGATAAACCACAGTGCAATAAATAATACGGATAATCTGTTCGATGGTAACAGGTGTTCTGCGAATTCTGTTGTTGGTCTTGGTGAGCCACCCAAAGATAAATGGAGGTATCACCCAAGCCATCAAGACAACCGTAAACATACCCACTATCGTGACTTCTGCCAGCGAATGCAAGGCCGGATGTCTGGCAACAATCAACGATCCCATGCCGATAAACATGATCAAGGCCGAGATGACGATGCTGTTCTTATAAGAAGGCAGCAGTTTCTTGCGGTAGGCATATTCATTAATCAAGCCATCGGTGATGAAGATGGTATAGTCGTCGCCCTGACCAAAGATGAAGGTGGCCAGGATCACATTGACGATGTTGAACTGCATGCCGAAGAGCACCATGATGCCCAGAATCCATATCCAACCTATTGCCATCGGCAGAAACGCCAACAGACTCAGTTCCAGTCGTCCGAACGACAGCCACAGGAAGATGAACACGATAAATCCACAGGCAAAACCGATGTAATTGAAGTTGTCAGAGAGTGTGCTTGCCACAGCTCCGTTCATCCTTACAAAATCAAAGGAGAATCCCTTTGAGCCTAAATGGTCATTCACCGCCGACTCTAAAGCTACCAGATCCTTGCCACTAGCATTAATGATATCAATAACGGCACAGCTGCCTGTATTCGTGCTGAAGGAATTATTCAGGAATATCGTACGAACAGGCTCGAAATATTCAAATGGTTTGGGGGAATAGTCTTTAGTGATGATCTCATGGAAACCATCGAATGCCTCATCGCTGAACCCAAACTCAGCGACATGTGCCTGAAGCATTGCCAGTACCTCTGCACGATGCAACTTCCAGAAGTCGTTCCAGCGCTGGATGCGTCGCTGTTGCTCTGTCTCTGAACTAATCAGATTGGTGACATCAGAATAGTCATTTAAAGCACCTTTCTGCTTTAACTGTTCCAGAAACGGAGTGAGCTTCAATCTCTCATCAAGTGCCTCATTCCAGTCGGCACCTTCGGTCACGACATACACATTAACTGTATCATTGATACCTACAGAGGCATTCATATCACCCAACAGCTGCTTCTGCTGATCAGTCATATAGTTAATATGGTGCATGTTCGTATCAAATGAAGTGTCTAAGCTATAATAGCCAAAGAAGAGTGTCAGGATGAAGATGACCCACAACAGCCAGCGATGACGCTCTGGTGATCCTGAGGATATCCTACCAAAGACCAGCCGCTCCTCTCCTACCTGAGCCCTTACCTTCACAAGATGCGGCAGGAAGATCAGTACAAAGAGAATGGTACCAACCAACATCAGAGCTGCGAAGATGCCCAGATCGCGTAAGGCTGGTGCATCGAGCGGCATCAAGCTGGCAAAGGCACCCACTGTCGTGATATTACCAATCAGGAGTGGCGCTACCATCTCTTTCAAGATTTCTCTTGCAGTACCGCCACGATCAGTATGGGCAATAAAATGCAACGGGTAGTTGACTGCGATACCAATAATCATGGAGCCGATGCCGATAACAATCAAGGACACATCACTTCGGATGACAGAGATCAGTCCCATGGCGAACAACCATCCGAACAGGATAGATACTCCAATCAGTAACAGGTTCTTCACCTTCCTGAACGCGAAGATCAGTAATGTGAGAATCAGCGTGATGGCGATAGTAATAGCCCAATGGCTGTCGCTCTTAATCTGATTGGCATTGCCAACAGCGATGACAGGCGCTCCAGTGATGGCGACATCAACATCCGGAACAGCCTTCATGGTCTCGTTGACGACACTATCCACATATTCCACCAACAGGCTATTGTTTGCCGACTCCATCGCACCATAAGGTGAAGTCAGCATCGCAACGGCATATTTATCATTATTGATATAGATGTAGCCATTATCCACCTCAACGGACAAAACAGACTGCTGGACCTGCAGACGATCTAGAACCGGACTGAAAAACGCCAGCGGATCATTACCGATATTTGACGTGAAGAAACCTGATGCAGGCATCAGCATCATCTCGACGTCGTTTGCCAGTTGGTCTTTTGCATAGTTGGGAGTAGCCAAAAGCTTCTCCATACGGACATAATCAGAATCGCGAAGCATCAGTGGCATATTCTGATAAATAAACTCCGTAATGTTGGCGTACTTCTCATAATCAATCTGCGTGATAACCTCTTTGATATGCCGCCTACCCGATTGTGAATTAAGTTTCACTGCAAACGTATCGATGGCTGTGGCCTGCAGGTCTCTGTCGGGCTGACCGTCTTTGGTCTTAAACATCGCATAGATACGTTGTCCACCAGAGATATCCTGATAGACATTGATAGCCTTCTGCTCATTTCCACTTAACGGCAGGAAGTCGTAGATGTTCTCATTATAAGACAGTGAGAACATCATCAAGAACAACGTCATAACCAATCCCAGCAAAAGGCCTGTAAACAGAGCCTTGCGCTGGGACAGGATATCATAAAGACGCAAAAAGAAACTAGCCATCTATATCAATTATTCACTAAGTTTCCAAGCCACTTCAGGAATTGCTCTTTCCAGCCAATGGCCTCTTTTGTTGTTTTCGCCTCTGACACGCCGAAGCCATGTCCACCTGTACGATAGTGTTCGTACTGATGGGGAATATGTTTACTTGTCAATGCAGAATCCAACAGGATGGCATTTTTAGGATCTACCACCGGATCATCGTCGCAGTTCACCAGGAATACTGGAGGACAGTTTGCCGGCACATGCCGCTCTACCGACAGCGAGTCCATCATCTCCTGAGAGAGAGAACCGCCTAACAAGCCACGACGAGAACGTCTGTGGGTACAAGGATGTGTCATTGAGACGACAGGATATATCGGTGCTACGAAGAAAGGTGCCATTGGCGTACCAGCCAGCTGTTCGGCGGCATGCATCACCAAGTGACCACCTGCAGAGAATCCCATACAGCCGATACGATCTTCTCTGACACCATATTCCGCAGCATGCTCTCTCACCGTGTTGATGGCTCTACACAGATCATTAAACCCTTCAGGGAAACGTCTCTTTTTCAGATACACACGGAAGGTGAACGAAGCCCAGCCGCCATGACTATACTCTACCACAAAAGCAGAGATTCCATTCTCACAAAGCCATTTGGCCACCTCATCACCCTCGCCCTGCTTGTCGAGCCAGAAATAGCTTCCACCAGGACAGACAATCACACCTGTCCCTGTTGGATTCTCTTTGGGGATAAAAGCTCTGAACCGATAAGCACTGATAGAGTGGCATACCAGTAAAAGTGCAATAGTTAAAAATATACGATGTTTCATTCTGTCATATGATCTTTTACAGCAGCATACAGACTCCTGAAGAATTCTCTTTCCTGCTCACCAATCTCCTGAAGGAAATCTGCCAGTTCATCAAAGGTATAAGTCTCGTCTGAACGTTTTCTGATAACTTTCGAAGCCTTATAAGAAAAATCTCTCCACTTGTCGCCGATCTCTGTCATTCGGGCTGAATAATCATTAAGGAAAGTCATTCCCGTCTTTTCTGCTGCCTCCTGAAGGAAAGCACCATAGATAAATCGGAAGCCAGCACCTCCTGTACCTGTCTCTTCCAGCATACGGACAATCTGCGCTAAATTAAACAGTGCCATCTTCCGCCCCATGGTCTGTTCCCAAGTTCTCATTCTCTTCGACAGATAGATGATTCCATTTGTACCAGCAAAGTTTATGAATTTCGGTTGGAACGCCATATTCTTACAAGCCTTCATGATGGCCTTGATGACCAGCGGTTTCAAATCAGGAATAACCTCTGGCATCGACTTGATCCAATACATCTGTCCCATCAATGGAAAGGTGCCTTTTGTAAAGCGCACCTTTTTCATGTCTTTTGTACTGAGTGATACCTTTTCGATAGTGACAGGATCCAAGACACTATAATCACCAGTCTTTTCATCCTTACCAACGACACAAATGTTATGGCCATTAAAGTGAACACGATACTCCTTGGGATAATATGGCAAGTAATAGATACCAACGACACATCCCACAGGAACTTTATCCTCCAGAAGCACCTGGTCTAACTTCCTCATGGCTCTATCCTGACTCAGAAATCGGCGCATCTCGGACTTGATACCAAGCAGTTTGGTAATACGCTTAAAAAGGACACCAGGAAACGTGCGAAAAGCGGTCATCGGAATACCCCCCATCTTCACGAAAGGAATATGTACAAAAAAGAGGCCGCTCGACAGACCAAAGACCATTGGTTCTGACATCTCTATACCATAATACCTAAGCAGATTGGCAATGGTGCCATTCTCGCAATGCGCCGCCGGCTTATGTTTTATATCTAATTCCATATATTCTATTTTTCAGGGATTGTCTTTAATTCTTCTACTGTCATGCGGAGTGCTTCTGCATAAGCGCCAAGCGTTTTATCATCAAGACTTGCAAATGCCTCAGGATCAGACATGTGTTTGCGAACCTTACGCTTGGGGATACCAGAATAGTGTGCCAACAGCTCTACCGTCATCAGATTCTTGACAGCATAATACTCCAAGAGAGTAGTCTCACCTTTCTTGACACGCTCTAATATCTCATCACACTCTTCCTGAATGACATCAAGTTCAAATTGTATCGCCTCATTCTTAGCCTCCCATCCGACACTGTTGACCATTTGGTATTTGCCTTCACTATCTACTGCGTAAATAGGATGTCTTACCGGGGTCCCTTCTGTGAATTTCAGATCTTGGGGAACATCTTCTACTTTCATTGTTTTATCTAATTATAATGTCTATCGTTTATATAACTTCACTTCTTCGTGATTCCATTTCAAATATTGCCGTCGTATGCGTTTGGACAACTCCCTGTAATTCTCTTCAGCAGTCAGCTGATCACGACAGATACGGGACTTTACCTCTAACGACATCTTGCCAGGATGGAGGTAATATGACTTCTTGGGCAGCACCTTTCCAAAACCTTTGATGAACACAGGCAGGATATCGAGTTTCAACTGTTCTGCCAGATAGAAAGCACCGCGCTGGAATAATTTTATCTTGCAGTCCTCTGAACGTGTACCCTCTGGAAAAATCATCACTGAATAGCCCTCGTCGATCTTTGCCTGCATCTTTGTTATCATCTCATCCGTATCAGATATCGGAAAGTAATCTGCATATCGGATGATAATACCATAGAAGGGATTATGCCACACCCACTTCTTTGTAAGGATAATCAGCTTCGGGGTTAACATCATGATTGCCATCAAATCCAGATGCGACTGGTGATTACTGATAATGATGGATGGTTTCTGGAAATCCTCGCCTTGAGGATTACGCCAGGTAAACTTCGTACCAGGCACATGATGAATGATGAATCTGGCATTCTTCTGTAAGAGTCTATGGTACAAATACTTGTGCTTCTCTGTAGCCCCTCCGATGGTGATGAGTAGGAAACCTATCACCGTCAGGATCAAGGCATCTACAATAAAGTAGCAGAAAGAGAAGATGGTATAGAGAGCCTGTTTGATAAAATAAAACGACCTGAAGAACATGGCTCCTATACATAATATCGTATTCAGCACACTAATGCGGAAGAAATCATAGACGGGACGGAAATGACTGACCCGCTCCTCTGCTGGTGGATAATACACTCTCACATTGACAGTGGATATCGATGTACCCATCCAGGCAGAGAACACCAGAAGTTCCAACTCTGCCTCGTAGCGCGCAGTTATCAACTTCAGCAATCTGAGTGCCGACAAGTTGTAGAGTCTGAACCCGCTTTGGGTATCTGAAAGGTTGACACCTGTCTGCAAACGAAACCAGAAATTTGAGAATCGGTTGGCAAACGTGTTCTGTCTAGGCATATTCTTCTCTGTGAGATTTCTGCAACCTACGATGATACCTTCCGGGTTCTCCTCCATCTTCTTAATAAAAAGAGGTATATCTTCTGGAAAGTGCTGTCCATCGGCATCAATGGTAATGGCATGGGTAAATCCCAGTTCTTTGGCTTTCAGAAAGCCTTTCACCAGTGCATGTCCCTTACCTTTGTTCTTGGGGTAAGACACCAAGGTAATAGGGATAGGAAGACAATCCAAGATGGCGACAGTATCATCTGTACTGCCATCATTCACGACAATCACATCCTGACAGTAGCCTGCCACATCAGATATGACTTGTCTGATTGTCCCAGCATTATTATATGTCGGTATGATGACACATAACCTGATGCTGTCAACCCCGTTATGCCTCATCCAGGACTTTATATTGGAGTGACATCTTAACAGCCTCATCCTCCTCATCGGAAACGATGATATCTACTGTCAGTGTATCCTGATCCAGCACTTCTTTTGTAAAGGTGTATGTAGGCGTATCATTCGGCCCAACGATTTTCTTGAATCGGATAGTCTTCACGACAGTCAGTTGCAGAAGTTTACCATATTTCTGCTCCAGTAGTTCCTCACCCATCTGCATCAGACAAACGCCAGGCGTTATAGGGTTGCCAGGGAAATGGGCTTTATAAATACGGTGCTCAGGATTAAATCTCACTTGGCACTGATAGCTATCATCATGCTGTGTCGTGGAAACCACTTCGAACAAATCATTAATCAGTTTCATTCTTCGTCTATAATTGGAGTAAATGTATATTTTATCTTGAATCGGTTGTTCGTCAGAATCATCTCACCATCTGACGAGAACAGGAGTTCCTTACTGCGCTTCTTTGTATTCTGCTGTAATTGGAAATTAGCAAAGAAGAACGAGAGGTCTTTCTTCAGTATTTTGCGGATATACCACTTGTCTAAAAACGGTGGGAGATTCGACAACTTGGTTTTACCCTCTTTGTATTCAAAGTCAAAAGCTGTGAGGCCAAATTCATTGATGACAGTACCGATCATCTCTGACGACGATACCATCTTTATGACACAGATACCTGAAATATCATTGCCTCTCACCTGCAACAACAGGTTATACTGTTTGATGACTGCAGAGTCGGTATCGACAGCGTCGGCCAGACAGGGCAGTTGGCAGAGCAGCAACAACAGACTAATTAACCTTAAATACGCTTTCATTAATTGCTGCGTTTATCTTGGGAGTAACCAATTTGACAACAGTATATTCACCTGACTTCTCAATCATCTTGATGGTATCTACCATCGTCAGAGCAGAGTTGAAATAAACCTCAATGGAAGAATATACCTGCTTCACCTCTTTCTTCTTAGGCTGCATCTTGGCGAAATAAATATCACCTGACTTGTATAATTCCACATTGAAGTCAGAAGAATTTTTGATTCCTCCACCTGTTATGGTATTCAGGATAATCGTCGAGATCTGACGGAAAATCTTGTTGCCCTGAATATCAATACTCTTTGTTGTTTTAGCTGACTTGATCTGTACCTTATCACCATTCATGATAAACGTATAATCATAAGGTGAAGTATATTGCCATCTGATCTTATCGGGTTTCTTAAAGTACAATATGCCCTTCGACTGCATCTCCTTACTTAGGATTTTCATTCGCTTAGACTGCACGAAATCGCACTGAAGCGAACGCAATGCATTTGACGACTGATCCATCTTCGCCAGCACTTGTTTTTCCTGTTCGCTCGTCAGCTTTGTCTGTCCCATCACTGAGAGAGCAGATAAGCATGTCAACAATATCACAAATGATCTCAACATATTATAATCAAATATTAAATTCTACTTTGCTATGAGTACGCATCCTGAAAGAATCAGGAAAACACCAAGCCATCTCTCAAACGAGATTTGCTCGTGGAAGAAAATCATGGCAGCGAACATACCCATCACATAACTCATACTAACCATCGGATAAGCCATACTGAAGGGGAAGTTCTTTATGATATACATCCAGAGAATGGAGCCGGCAGCAAAGAAAATGCCACAGCCGATAAACTGCCAATTGATGAATAATCTGCCGAAATAACCCCAGGAGAAAGAGAAATCGCCCGCTTTCAACAGACCATATTTCATCAGCACCTGTCCGCCTGTCAAAAGCGCACACTGCAATAGAGATATGGGTAATAGTTTCAGAATCATATTCCTTTCAAAAGTACCAACGAACAATCGCCATTCATGGTGCAATTCACAAGCAGCATCACAGACATATGTTGTTTCTTCATCAGATGAGCTGCTGCATAGAGTCCTAAGGCTGACGCTGTATAGTTTTCACCAAAAAGATGTTTATACTTTAGATGCTGAGCCAGAGAGAACCATTCATCCAATACAGGCTGATACAGTCGGTCATTCTTGGGATTCCCATTCACACCCGTCATCACCATCTGAATATCCTCTATCTGTATATGAGCCGCTTTCAGCAGATGTCCCAAGTGCTTCCCGACATTCTGGAGTGATCGCATTCTGAATACGCTAACACCTGCCAGTTCACAAAGATTGTCTGACGATTCCTGCGTATTGAGCATCATCGACATGGCACACTCACCACAGGGTACCATTCCTTCTACACCTACATAACCCGTTTTCTGAAGCAATTCGAAATACGACTCCACCATCTCATCATGACCACCTACAAGTGCATTGGATATCATTCCTAAATTGATTTGCATCCAAGCATCCTTTAAGGCTAAATCGAAACTGATACCACCATGCGAGTAAGTGGTATTATAGCTATGAGTGCCCGTGTAGATGCTAATAGCAGAGCTCACAGTGTTATGCGTAGTCTGCATAAAATAAGTTGGACTCAACGATTCTTCCCCATTCTCCGTCAGTGCATCCAAAAACTTCTCCGTATAATCCAGGCTTCCGATGCTCGTACCTGTGATGATGGCATCAGGATGTTCAATCCCCGTTTCTTTCAAGACCTTCAACGAGGTTACCAAGGCTCTCTTCATGATGCTGCCCATGCGGCGTGCCTCATTGGGTGCGATATACTCACGAAAAGCGGGATTCACGGCTTTTACGAAAGGTTCTGCATACGTTATGGGTTGCTCCATCCATTCTTCAGAAAGTGGATTCTGAATGGATATCTGTTCTGCGGCTTGAATATAGATCTTTCCCATCATTCCTTCACTTTAGAGATTATCAATGAGGAATCGTTACCACCAAACCCAAAAGCATTTGTCAGGATATGCTCGATTCGGGGATTTTCTACCTGCTCTGTAACAGGCAGAATACCTTGTTCCATTGGAGTACTCCAATTAAGGTTTTGAGGTATGAACTGGTGCTCAAGTGCCAATAGACAGAATACTGCCTCGATACTACCAGACGCGCTGGTGGTATGACCTGTAAACGACTTAGTAGATGATACAGGCGGATAATGCTCACCAAACACACGTTTGATGGCTCTGCTCTCCGATTCATCATTGTTTGGTGTGCCAGTACCATGAGCATTGATATACTGAATGTCTGACGGTTTCAGACCAGCAGCATTCAAGGCAGCATTCATCGCCAGAAACGCGCCATCGCCTTCTGGTGAAGAGGCTGTCTGGTGGAACGCATCACAAGTATTGGCATAACCGCTCAATACAAATCTGGGCATTAGTCCACGCTGACGCGCCGAGTCAGCTGTCTCCATTACCAAAAAGGCTGCACCTTCTCCGAGATTCAGTCCTGCCCGATCCCTGTCAAAAGGCCTACAAGGCTGATGATCTAGTATCATCAAGGCGTTAAAGCCATTGAGATGGAACAGCGACAAGCACTCTGTACCTCCGACGACAACGATATCGGCTAATCCACAGCGCAACATATTCGCGCCAGTAATGATTGCATTAGTAGCCGACGAACAAGCTGTTGAGACTGTTGCCATCGATGCGAAATCGCCGAAACCTTCTGCTATCAGTTCTGTACACGATGCACAGTTGTGCGTCGCTATCTCCGCAATTTCCCGACCACAGCCAGGCTCTTGAGCATGAATCTGCTCTCGTCGGTCCATCCCACCAACTGTTGTACCAGAGATAAAATGAACCTCATCAAAAGGTTCCCCTAGAAGACGAGCATCCATCAATGCCTCCTTCAGCGCCAACTTACCTATCAATGCCGAACGGGTATAGCTTTTGCTATCCCCCAGCCCAAGTAAGGCTACCATATCTTCATTGCTCAACTGCACCTCGCCTACAGGCAGATCAGTATGACTGGATGAGAGATATCTGATAGGACGAATACCTGACCGGCCTGTCTGAAGAGCAGCTAATGTCTCCTCTTTACCGATACCTATTGCAGATGCAACACCTGCTCCTGTTATATAAATCGGCTCCAAAATACTATAGCTTTACTTCGTACGGTTTGCCTGAATGAATTCTGCCATCACTCTGACAGATTTGAACACCTTTCTGCCGTCTTTGGGGTCTTGCAACTTGATACCATATTTCTTCTCCAGAAGCACTATTAACTCAAGTGCATCGATAGAGTCCAGACCTAAACCGTCATCACCAAACAGAGGAGCATCATAATCCAAATCCTCAGGTGTCATGTCTTCTAAGTTAAGAGCCTCAATGATATCATTCTTAACTTCTAGCATTAATTCTTCCATTATTTTCCTTTAATTAAATGTTTATCCTTCTGCCTCAATAGCTGTTGAGGCAAGTTTCATACGAGCCTCTGCTATCACCTCACCATTCACCTTGGTACATACACTGGCTAATGTCATGTCAAGGACATCCATCAGAATGTGTACCTCTGTGGTCAAATGGTCATTCAACATGGGCTGACGATATATTTTCAAATTCTTAATTTCACCGATAAAACCCAATTTGATGGGGTTGTTGTTCATCAGATTCACACATCCCATTCTGGCAGCACACGACTGCGCCATATTCTCTACAATACCAGCTGAAGACAGTTTGTTGTCATCCAGGAGAATATTGTCCTGACGAACCAAGAACTCAGTCACTGCATCGGTATCATCACAACTCAGGATTTTATCCACCATCATAAACGGAGGACGCTGAGGGATGAGAGAGGTCATTTCCAACTGTTCTAACTCCATAATCACTTCTGCTTCAACTCGGCCTCGAGATAGTCAATAAACTGTGAGAGGGTTACAACACCCTTCATCTTTTCGATATTCACTCTGACACCAAAGGTTGAAAGAACCACTGCCACGATGTCCACATAATCCAAACTGTCTATTCCCATATCCTCATTCAGTCTGGATTCAGGAAACACCTTGTCTTCTTCAATCTCAAGGTCGTCAATGAGAAATGCTTTCACTTTCTCTTCAATTTCTTTTCTTTCCATATTATTTGTTTGTTGATTTTGCTTTTTGGGCTACGATTATTGTATGTCCCAGTCCGAGATGGTCATATAACTTTTCTATCTCCAAGCCGGCTTCATGGATGCACTGTTCCATATCATTAGTATTATACATCTTGGAATTGCCGTTGGCCATTGCCGTAAAATACAGACTCGTCATTGTGAGACAAAGGGCTGCTGTATCATACTTCTGGCGATCCCACAATGTCTCCATGATAAAGATACGCGTGTCGGCTGTCATTGCCTCTTGTGCCCGTTTCAGGATACTGACAATCTGATCCATACTGAAGCAATCCAGGAACTGACTCATCCAAATGGCATCCAATCCTTCCTGTTTAGGAAATGTGGCCTGCTCATCAAGGAAGTTGATTGGGAATCCCTTGATGCGCTCTGCCCCCTTCTTGCCTGCTGTATCCTGCTGCATCATCTTGATTTGCTGGGGCAGGTCGAGAATGGTCACTTCTGCTTCATCGCTATAGCCTACGCACTGCAGAGCCCATTTACCAGTATTGCCACCCACATCGTAGAGCTTCTTCACATGATACTCGTCGAACACGATATTTAGAGCTTCTTCAAACGACTCGTCACTATAGAAATGGTCGAAATTCAGCCAACTCTCTTTCACCTGATCAGGAAATTCCGACAGTCCCTCATACAGAGTTGGCCAGTTGCCAAGCGTCTTAAGTCCAACAGGTTCCCCATGCTTCAGCGATTCATCCAAATAGAACATACCTCTGTAGTTCACATCGTGATTCAGGTCTATATTCACTCGTGTAGATTTATCATTCAATAAAAACCAGCCTGCTTTAGTGATACAGAAACGGTCTGTTTCCTGATTCACCATAACAATACCAATTGAGAGAGAGGCCTCCAACAGGCATTTTACAGCATAATCTGAGCATTTAATCTGCTCACATATTTCCTGTTTGGTAAGACCATTCTCAGATTGGTTTATCAGCTCTAGGATACCCCATTTCACCATGATGCGCGCCGTCTGGAACACCACTGGCCCCCAGGCTATGATTTGAGCGTAATGCTGAGCTTCACCTGCCGATTGCCGGTCTTGTGTATAGACCTTCTGTAAACCTTTATTTAACTTCATGCTACAATTTCGTTTTGTTCTACTCATCCACCCAAATATCGAAATAGTTAAACCACTGCAATGGGTAGTCGCTGAGTATTTTTTCTATTTCTGCTGTATATAAATCTGCCAACTGCTGTCTCTGTTCACGATGGGGCAATGTCTTGTCGTAATCCAGGAATGTGATTCTTCCATCGTATGATCCGTCCTTCATCTTCATCGCACTGACCATATAGACATCTACGCCCCTATTGACTGCCAGAGAAAACGGACCTCTTGACAGATTTACCTTAAAGCCGTGAATCTTTGAATGTATTACCTTTTTAGGATTACTGAACCGATCTGCATACACACTCAGTGCCTCACCCCGATCCAAACAATCCACAATATCCATGATATCCATTTCACCAGTTCCTACAGGTATTAACTTGAAACCCATCTGGGCGAACTGATTCTTACGATATTCCATGAATTCCTTTTTTTCCCCACCATACACCAGCACATTACATGGTTTGGATTGTCTCAGGTTATAACCCGCAATCTCACTACAACCGATATGTGCATGCAACATTACTATCGGCTGGTCCTTTTTCAAATGCTGGTAATAATAATCTTGCCCTTTGGAGTGAATCTCAAACTCACGACCAGCATACATCGCAAACTTATCAATAACAGTTTGACCAAAAAGACAGTGGTTTCGATACGTACTCAACAAAGCTTTCAAGCATCCCTGCCCTCTCCGCTTCCGGAAATACTGATAAGCAAATCTGGCACCTGGACTAAACAGCATCGCTACAGGAATGACGAAGACTTCCATAAAGCCATAAACATAACGGATATTCACCTTTTTCAGCAACACTATCAAAGTGCGATGCATCCAGGCATTTCCAAACAATTTTCTGTTCTTATTCTCCATTATTTGAATTTCTCAATAAACGCGGTAGGGATATAGGCGGTAGAAATCAGTCCTATCTTTGATAACGAGAGTACAACCCTCTGTTGACCAGAAACCCGCGCCACTTTCCCAATGACCCCTTTGAATAGACCGTCAATGACCTTAACCGTCTCGCCTCCCTTGAATCGGCACTTTGCCGGATCCACATACATAATATGCTCATTCTGACTTTTCGTGGCACGGATAAAATTCTCCATCTCGCTACTAGGGATAATTAATGGCGGGTTGGTGAGATCATCCTTCGTAATGAAGTGGTTATAATAGAACGTCAGGAAGGAAAGTTCTGGCGTAAACTTGACATATTCATTTGCCTTTGTCTCTGTAGTATAGGCAAACAAGAGGTTAGGCAACAGGTTCTCCAACATCCGTTTACGCTTACCATTCACCTGCTTATCTACCAAACGCTTAGCCACATAAGTATAGGTTCCATGCTCAACAAGAAAGTCTGAAGCCTTATCTTCCCGTCCATATGAGGCTCTGAACACAAACCATTTTTTGCCTGGCGATGGTGCATACTTCACCGACACCCCTGTTTGTGAGCTTGTAGCTTCGGGGAAGGCATCAAGGGCAAGCTTGGTGCAAGGAGAATTGTTCTCATCTCTACGGAGATTCACATTAGACAATGTGCCCATTTCCTTAGAATCGGGCGCAAAAGTAACAAAAAAAAACAGAAAAAAAGAAAAAATGAATAGAAATAAAATGGTTTTAGCTAAAAAAGCAATTTGTATCAATAATCACCCCATTGGCGTTGGATTTCATCTTTATCCACTTCTTCAATCAGAATTTCAGCCAAAGCGACTATCACGTCAGTAGGTACTCCAAATCTAGGATCGTCACTGTGGGGATTGATTGCAGGTAGGAAATGAGGCATCTCACTCTTATAAACATCCTTCATTCGAGTACCTTTCGGACCTTCACCAGTACAAGAATAAGTGATATTAGCCAATCGGTCACAAAGTTTTACAAAAGGAGCATATGGCGTCTCACGAATACCCTTATAGTACTTCTCCCCTGCCCTTTCTGCTCTTGTACGCCCTTTATCATTGGTCAATGCATACACGATTTCCGTTGCCAACAGTGCCTGCTCTACAGTCATCATATGTCTTGCCTCTCGCATCACATCATTATACGTCATACGAGCATCCTCGATACTGTCGTGAAAATAAGCCCCAAAGAACAACGGCAACACGTCCTCTTCCCTTATGCACACAAGATGACCATAGTTTCTCACACCCTCTACCACCATATCGAGATGGAAGCCATATGGCAACGTGCCAGCATACGTCTGATTTACACTCTGATGAAGATCGTGCGCCATCTGGCGGAAGTGCTCAATCTGGTCAGCGTATTTCACCAATAAAGCCTGAAAATCATCCTTGATCATTGCTCTGTTCTTTTGTTATCAGGTTGCAAAATTAATAAAAAACTCTTTAATTCATGCATTTTATTTCAGAAAAATCGTATCTTTGCAGCAAATTGGCACAAAAAAGAAATGAAAACAATACTCATTACAGGGGCTACGAGTGGAATCGGACTCGGCTGTGCCCGCAAATTTGCAAAGAATGGTGATCGTGTAATCATCACAGGTCGTAATGCTGATAAACTGGCTGCCATCAGTTCAGATCTTCTGGCCCAAGGCGCCGAGGTATTTACGCTTTGTTTCGACGTGCGTGATCGCCAGGCTGCCCAACAGGCCATTGAGAGCCTGCCCACCGCTTGGAAGCAGATCGACGTACTTGTGAATAACGCAGGTATCGCCCTTGGTCTTGAACCGGAGTTTGAGGGCGATATCGACGACTGGGAAACAATGATCGATACCAATATCAAAGGGTTACTCACTATGACTCGCCTTGTCGTGCCTCAGATGGTTGCACGCAACAGCGGTCATATCATTAACATCGGCTCTGTCGCTGGAGATGCTGCTTATGCTGGCGGCAATGTCTATTGTGCCACAAAGGCTGCCGTGAAAGCCCTGTCCGATGGTCTCCGTATCGATGTAGCCGGAACAGCCGTACGTGTTACGAATCTAAAACCTGGGCTTGTTGAGACAAACTTCAGTAACATTCGCTTCCATGGCGATACTGAACGTGCAGCCAAAGTTTATCAAGGCATTAAGCCCCTTAATGGCGACGATATCGCCGATGTGGCAGTCTATGCCGCCAACGCTCCGGCTCATGTTCAAATTGCTGAAGTACTTATCCTCGCTACTCATCAGGCCAGTGGAAGTGTCATTCAAAGAAAATAACTAACCCTCACAAAAAACCTAGCAAAAGAAATGAGAAGATTATTATTAACTTTCTGCATGGCAGTGTTTTGTATATTCACCGCAGCTGCACAAGAAAACAATGATTCAACGAAGATTGAAGCGTCATCTTTCGACAACCCTGTCATCAAAGCTATCATGGCTCGTCGCTCTATTCGTAGGTATCTTGACAAGCCTGTCGAACACGAGAAGTTGGCTGTTATTGCAGAGTGTGGTATCAACGCACCCAATGGAAGCAACCGTCAGCCATGGCTTTTACGTGTTGTAGAAAATCAGAAGCTCCTTGCTGAAATAAACGAGGTGTATGTAAAAATGAATGCCCAACAAGTTAAACGAGACACAAACTTTAAAAACATGTTCCGCAATGCGCCCAACATCATTGTGGTCTGTACCCCAGGTAAAGGTGGTGGCGAAGAAGATGCTGGCATGCTGGCAGAAAACATGATGCTGGCAGCTCATTCATTAGGTCTCGGTACCTGCTGTCTCGGAGGTGTTGTACGTTTCCTTTCCAGCCACAATCAGGCAGAATTCTTCCTCAACGAGTTGAACATCCCTGCTGATTACAAAATCAACTTTATTATCGCAGTTGGCTACCCTGACGAGGAGCCTGCTGCCAAGCCCCGCGACACATCAAAGATTATGTATATCGACTAACCATAAATGCCCCATCTCAGTATGGGGCTATTATTATTAACTAAAAAACAAATAAATTATGACAAAAGACCAACATCATCCAAAGGCAGAGTTCGTCTCTCCTGCCTCGCAAATGAAAAAAATCAAGTCGCCCCAGAATGTTCCAAAAATGGTATGTATGAAGCAATTAATCAAAAAGTATCTACGTCAGACAGGATGGATTGATTATAATTCTGATCATACCAGACATTTTGAGAAGAAGATGAACAAGATTCAACAAAAACTTCATTTGCTATAATCCTTATGAGAAAACAATCACCAGGTTCATTATGTTGGGCTGCCTTTCTAAAAATGGGAGCTCGCAATATAAATTCTCCCAATTATAATTATTGCTTATTTGTTAATAAAGTATAATTATTATAGGTCCGTAGTACAATTGCTGTAAATTATGCGTATTTTTGCATAATTAACAATTGTATCTTATGAAGAAAATAAGAATATATGTATTACTGACCGTAACGCTTACCATGCTGGTTTTGCTTTTATTGACCTTCTTCGTATGCCAATATAGCATGCGGGCAGAAAATCATGTGCGCTACGTTGGTATTATGAATGTAGTATCTGAGAAGATTGCCAAGACCATCAACGGCATGGAGATGAATGCCATGAATGTGTTTGATGAAGTTGAGAAAAATATGGGATCACCAGAAGCCGTCGTCGATGCTTTGATGAGCAAAACCAGTTTAAATCTTGACGTAAGAGGTTACTTTGCCGCCTTTGAACCCGACTATTTTCCACAAAAAGGCAGATGGTTTGAGCCATACGTACACCAAACAGACAGCAGCAACACTTTTGTGATGAGTCAGGTAGGATCAGCCAGACATGATTATACAAAATCTGACTGGTATATGCGTGCCAAGGAAGAGAGCATGAGTTTCTGGTCTGATCCGTATTACTACTACGACGGGACGAGCATCAGCGGACACTATTGTACCTTCGTGGAGCCCATCTTCGACTCGAATGGAAAACTTGTATGCGTTTGTGGTGCTGACATGACACTGGAATGGCTGTCGAAAGAATTGAGACAAATAGATTACAGAAGCCAGCAAAATGTCTTGCTAAACAAATACGCCATCAATAAAGAACTCGACTATTATACAGTAGTAGTAAACAGTGATGGCAGTTGCATTGCCCACCCCGAAGACAAAAACGTTCCGATGAAGGAAGTGGTGAATGATCTGAAACAGCGGAGAAGCGGCATGCTTGAAACAACTGTAAATGGCGAACCCGTAACTATCTATTACGGACCAATCAATAACATTAGCTGGTCGGTTGCTGTGGTTGTGCCCCAACAAGACACCCTGAAACCGATGCTCATTTTAGGCTTAATATTAATTGCAGTAGCTATGCTGGGATTGATGGTTGTATGGCTGGTATTAAGGAGTGCAAGATATGCTGAAGTTTCTTAAGAACATACCCCCTTCATCTCTAAAGCTGAACCTCATGGTCGTATGTGAGACGGTGTTACTGCTGACAGTGGCACTTGGGGTGATGCTCTATTTCTCGCATCAGGCATTGAGGCAAGAGGCCATTCATGATGCGGAAGAGACGCTGGACGGTACCGTTCAGCATATTGATAATATCTTACTGAGCATTGTACAGACCACTGAGAACATTTACCAGGATGTACAAAATAATCTTGACCAGCCAGAGCGCATGGAGACCTACAGCCGCCGGGTGGTAGAATGCAATCCCTATATCACTGGATGCGCCATCGTATTTAAGCCGTATTTTTATAAGAATCAGGAATTGTTTATGGCTTATATACATCGTGAAGAGTCTATTCTCGTCAAATCAGACTCCTTTGGTCCTAAACCATATACTGAACAGATATGGTACACAAAGCCCATGGAGTCAGAGAATGCCTGTTGGACCGATCCATTCAAGGATGAGAACATGGAGGGAGGAGCCCTTACAACTTTCTGCTTGCCAATCTTCTTACCATCAAAAGATAACAGAAAGAAAGAATGCGTAGGCGTGATGGCTGTGGATCTCTCTATCAGCCAACTCTCAAAGATTGTACTTGAAGCAAAATTGTCACCCAATAGTTACAGCGTGTTGCTGGGAAGTAATGGCGCATACATGATTCACCCTGATACCCAAAAACTTTCGCTCAAGACTGTATTCACAGTTGTCAAGAAGGAAAGCAGTCCTACGGTGAAGGAGGCAGCCAATGCGATGATGGCAGGTGAGACTGGTTATAAGCCTTTTACAATGAATGGCAAAGACTGGTATGTGTTCTACAAGCCTTTCTCGAGTGAGCAATTGGCAGGTCACAACATCGCACCACTTAAATGGAGTGTTGGAGAAGTATGTCCTGACGATGACATTTTCGGTTCCTTCTACCTGTTACTTTACACAGTGGTAAGCCTTGCTGTTCTCGGTCTTGTCATTTTCTTCCTGCTCTGTCATGCATTCATCCACAAACAGCTGCAGCCTCTCCGTATGCTGACCAACTCGGCGCAACACATTGCTGAGGGTAACTACGATGAACCCATACCCTATACAGACAGAGAAGACGAAATCGGACAACTGCAATACCGATTCAGAAAAATGCAGCAGTCGTTAGCAATGCACGTTAGTGAGCTGAAACAGTTGAACGAATCATTGAAAAGTCGTGGAGAGATCCTCGAAAAAAGCTCAGAACAATCCATTGAAAATGACAGGATGAGATCGAAATTCCTGCATTACATATCAAACCAGATGATCTCTCCAGGTGATCTCATCGACAAGAGCGTCACCAAGCTCTGTAACAATTATCATGAGATGAGTATCGAGGATATTGAGAAAGAGACGGAAATCATCAAACAGCAGAGTACAACTATCCTGCAGCTACTAGGACATATTATCCAAGCAATGCAGATTGATTCAGGAAAGGAGGATAGCCATGAGTAGAATCAGTGAAAAGCTATCCAGAAAACTCAGTCTCGGTATCATGCTGTTGGCTGTCCCCATATTCGTTGGAACGCTGGGATTGCTGTTCCTACAGGCACGCTATCTCATCAGGAAAGAAGCAATGGAACGCTCAAACAGCATTCTCAACACAACAGTACAACAAGTGAAGTTTTTCATGAGTTCTATTGAAACATCAACCAAAGCAAATGCCTGGCTTCTTGAAGAGAACTTTACACCCGATGCTTTTGAGACAATTTCACAGCGTGTGATGGAGCTCAACCCGAATATCCTTAGTTTCGCAGTAAGTACAGAGCCTGACGTGCTACCACAGTACGGACACCACTTCTCTGTCTATACTATCAGAGAAAGGAATTCGATCCGATCCTTCCGTGAGACAGAATATGAATACTACAAGAAATTGTGGTACAAGACTGCACTGAAGGTAGGGAAGCCCTGTTGGGTAGAACCGTTTGGAGAACATACTGAGGGGACTATTAATCACAATGAAGCCGTAGCGACCTACTGTCGTCCACTTTATTCTAAGGAAGGTCGTATCACAGGAGTCATATCCGCTGACTTCGATTTCAAGTATCTTGCTAAGGTCATCAACGATGTAGAGCCCCCCTATAAAGATGCCTACTTTATACTCATCGGTAGTGATGGGCGCTATTTCATACATCCTAATTCTGCAAAACTATTCCGAAAAACAATCTTCACTGATGCCGACCCTCATGAGAATGCCGACATCATTGCTTTAGGACATGAGATGAATGGCGAAAGACAAGGCACCATGCATGTGACTCTCAACAACAAGACCTGCCACGTATGCTACCAACCTGTACCAGGCACAGACTGGACGTTAGCTTTAATTTGTCCTGACAGCGAAGTCCTGACAGGGTTTCACCTCCTGACTTATGCCATCATGCTGGTCATCTTTATCGGTTTACTGTTAATCCTTTGGATTTCGAATAAAGTGGTTAAGCAGACAACGCGTCCTATCAAGAATCTGTTGTATATGACACAGGAGATTGGCAAAGGTAATTACGATGAGACCATCCCCTACTCCTACCATCAGGATCCAATTGGACAGTTGCAGAACAGTTTCGCTAAGATGCAGGAGTCGCTCCACGAGAACATGGGTAATATCCAACAGGCCACCGAAAAACTTAGGTTAAGCAACGACAGGCATCAGAATGCCATTGATCTGGCAGAGTCAGCTTCAAAAGAAAAAGAAGCATTCATACGCTCTGTGTCGCATCAGGTTCGCACACCGCTTAACATCATTATGGGATATGCAAGCGTGCTTTACGAATCATTAAAGGCGAACAGATCCACTCCTGAAGATCAAAATGAATTTGAGAAGGAGAATATGGCAGAAATCAGCCAAACGATAAAACGGAATGCTTTTCTGTTGAAACGAATGGTATTTATGCTCTACGATAGTTCTGAGGAACAAGCAACAGAGGAGAAGAAAAGCAAGAGAGAAGATGAGCTCTCATGTAACGAGATAGCTCGCGAAAGTATCAGTTATATTAAGACCCATCATCCCGGTATAAGAATACGATTCAACACTACGATTCCCAATAGTACGTTTATTCTTACTAATAAGGTCTATCTGGAAGGTACCTTACGAGAGTTGCTCAATAATGCCGCAATCCATTCTGACAAGAAACATATTCAGATGCATGTGGTAAAGTCAGAGGCCAAGATACTGTTTATCGTAGAGGACACAGGTCCTGGCTTACCCAAAAATGCCCTTTATATGATTGACAAGCCATTTACGAAGATGGATGAGATGTCTGAAGGACTCGGTCTTGGACTCCCCCTTTGTAAACGCCACGCCGTGAATCTTGGAGGCGACCTGATACTCGACACCAGCTATCAAATCGGTTGTCGATTCATTCTGGAATTGCCAAGATAGAAAAACAGATTACTACTCGGCTTTCGGCGTGAAGAGCATCAGCCAGCGATAGAGATTACAACCTACAAAATTGCCAAAGACCTCACTGAGATAAACAACAAGGACAGTGTGCTGTAATACTATGTCTAAAGGAGACACGAGAAAATAGAAGGCATCAGCTATAGAGTGGGCAAAACCACAAAGGATGAACACAGGAACACCCAACACCATAGGCAGAACCTTTCCTTTACGGGCAAACTCTACGGCTGTAGTCATAATGAAACCGCATCCAATAGCTAACAGGAAACAAGCCCAGGGGCCTTTAGCCAAACGACCTGCCAGAATCTTTGCAGCAGGTTCCACACAATCAGGCTGAGCATAGGCAATGAGCCAAGCCGTAAGCAGACAGCCCACTATATTACCCAAAAGCACCGTCAACAACATCAGCCAGTCGCCCTGACGACGAATAAAACCTGCTGTTCCCGTATAGAGCTTCAAACCATAATACACCACAGTGGTAAGTCCAAATGCAAAGAGGACAGCACCAGCAACACCTCCCACACGGAGGTTAACTACGCATCCAATGGAGATACAGATTCCTGCGAGTATAGCAGGCGTAAAAGTTTTTTGAAACATCGTTTGTACAAATATTTCATTCGTCAGGTAAAAACAGAGGATCCTCAGGCATCACCATAACAGGCTTCGTCTCGGCAGCTTTGAGGATATGCTCAGGCACATACTTCTTGTTAACCACAAGACGGAACATATATTCACGGAACCAACGATCAGTCATAATCAGGCAGCCTTGCTGTCCCCAAGAAGCACCCCAAGAATTCTCTACCTTCCACTTACGAGCCTTGCCTGATTCATCAACATCAACAGCTGTAAGAGTCATAGCGTGGGTAGAGCCACTATCGAAAGTGGAGATGCGCTGCGCCTTATCCATCGAGAAAGTAGTGCCAAAGAGAGCGCCGTAGTCAAAATTCTCAACATCGGCATAGCCACGCTTACGATCCAGGAACTTACCCACATCGTAAGAGCTATAAAGTTTGCGCCCATCCTTCAATGAGGCAATTGCCATCTGCTCGATGTCGTCCATCGGCAAGTTGACATAGCACCAGTTGTGACCATCGTAAGTATGGCGATCGTACTCCACCTCATAGGTCTTATAGTAAGGACGACGGGGATCGTTCATCGCCATAATGAATGTGCCGTTAAGCGGACCACCCACCACCGTCTGATAGAACGACTGGGGGGTATATTCCTTCGCAGGGCCTTTGGCCTTGCCGTCCTTATCCTTAAAAGCGTAGGTAAATTGCTCTACTGGCGCCCCGATGGTGAGTGTCAGCATGCGATAAATCTGACCAAGCATCTGAGTCTTGGCTTTCTGGATATCCTTCGCATTCTTGCCCTTCGCCACCATATCACGCAACTGAAGCCCGAACTCACGCAGTTTGGAAGATATGATAGAGGCAGCCTTCGAGGTATTATCAGTAGAATAAGACTCTGGCATCACCTCCGTTGGCACCAGACCGTATTTCTCAGCCAGGTCGGAAACACCACAGAAGGTGCCGCCATCACTGATGGGATGGTGGAAGAAGAACTGCACACGCTGATCGTCGATGGGCTTCTTGGCTGTATCAATAACGCCTTGCAGCATCAGGTTCGCCTTCTCCAGCTGATCCCAGAAGAAAAGATAGGCCTGGGAGAACTCGAGCTGTACAGAATCGCGCTGGGCAAAGTTAGAGCGCAGCACATTGAGCCCGCTGAACATCCAGCAGCGCCCGGAGGATTGCTGATCAGTGATAGACTGGCGAGGCGTCTCTATATTAAAATAGGTATCGAGTGCACGCGCATTAGAACGATTCTTAGCCAAAGCATCAATGCTGTTAGCAGCAATGGCATTGGATATAGCCTTATCGGCGGGCGACAAGGGCTGGACATTCTGAATCTCACGGAGCATATCGGGCGAGATACCACCCGACTGAGCTGTAGTAGTGAGTACTACTACAAACAGGGTAACCAACAAAAATATATATCGTTTCACGATGAAATCTGCTTTATAATGAATAATCTTTTGCAAATTTAAGCATAAAGAATGAGATATATCAACGAATCACACCTCGTTTTAAGTTTTTTAAGATTATTTTAGTTCATTATATTAAAATAATGTTTATCTTTGCTGCAAAATTTAACAAAAGTACAAAACAAGCAAAAAAAATAGTTTATTAATTTAAAAGAAAAAGATTATGAAAAAGATTATGATGATTGCTGCTATGATGGTAGCTACAATTTCAGCAAATGCCCAGTTTGAGCCTGGAACATTTTCACTCCAGCCAAAGGTGGGTGGTACCATTAGCAAAGTAAGCAATATGCCAAGACTGGATTTCTACAATCTGAGAGGTGATAACGTCGATGTTGGCAGATCTTTCTATGTAGGTGCACTGATTGGTGGTGAGGCTGAGTATCAGCTGACTAAGATTTTCAGTGTAGCTGGTGGTATTAACTTTGCTTTGCAGGGTTGTCAGTGGGATAACTACGAAATTAAAAATGGAGACAACCGTGAAAAGTTAAAGGATCCCAGACTGGAACTCGCCTATCTGAACCTCCCCTTCGTAGCTAATGCTTATGTATATAAAGGATTGGCCATCAAAGCTGGTATTCAGCTTGGTTTCATGTTGAGTGCAAAAGCTAAGTCTTCTGATGAGATCAAGTATAAAGAATTGGATTTAGACGGAACTATCGAATCTAGCTGGAATGTCAAAAGTCAAATGAAAACATTCGATCTTTCAATTCCCATTGGTGTCTCTTATCAGGTTCCCACTATCCCCATCTACATCGATGCGCGTTACAATCTTGGGCTGACAAAAATCAACAAGGATGGTGACACTAAATACAAAAACCAAGTATTCCAGTTGACTGTAGGTTACAAGTTCGCTCTCTAATCTACTGCAGGGAAATGAGGACAATGATTGAGGTATATCAACAAACGGCACTTTCATTTAAACTTTTTAAGCCTTTTGCGACCTCAACATTAAAAATATCGTAATTTTGCAGCGCTCTAAGAATAGAATGTTTAAAATATACAAAACAAGAATTTAAAATTCAAAGAGAAAAAGATTATGAAAAAGATTATGATGATTGCTGCCATGATGGTAGCTACTTTGAGCGCAAATGCTCAGAATGAAGTTGGTCAGTTCAGCTTGAAGCCAACTGTCGGTTTGAATATCGCTACTGTAACTAAGGGTGATAACACAAAGTCTCGTCCAGGTCTCTTGATCGGTCTTGAGGGTGAGTATGGTGTAGCCAAGAACTTTGGTATTACCGCCGGTTTCTTCTACTCTCAGCAGGGTACAAAGACTAATTATGACGAATATGACGAGATCTGGTTTGATGATGATTATAATTTCGTTGGTGCTGAAGAATTCAAGGGTAAGAGTACTGTTAAGCTCGACTTCATCAATATCCCCATCTTAGCTCAGTACTATCTTATTCCTGGTCTGGCTATCAAGGCAGGTATTCAGCCTGGTTTCAATGTATTGAAGAAGGCACGTCTTGAGGGTACAGTCCGTCAGGCTGGCGTTATGGGTGCCAATGAGCGTTCTATTGATGAAACTCGCAAGATTGATGAAGGCGTAAAGGGGTTCCAGTTCGCTATTCCTGTAGGTCTCTCTTATGAGTATAAGAACATTGTACTCGATGCTCGTTACAACATTGGTGTGACAAAGGCATTCAAGAATTTCGATTCTCATCACTCAGTGTTCTCTATCACTCTGGGTTACAAGATTCCCCTCAACTAATAGAAGAGTATAACAATAATAATAAGCCGCACCCGAATGAGTGCGGTTTATTTTTTGCTCTAATTCTTAGAATTTATTCCCAACGTGGGAATAATTGATTCCCAGGCTGGGAATATTTCATTCCCAACGTGGGAACAATCTAAGCC
>CADCFA010000014.1 GCA_902800595.1 uncultured Prevotellaceae bacterium
TAGCTAGCGTTCATCCTGAGCCAGGATCAAACTCTTCATTGTAAAAATTGTATCTTTTACTAGTTATACTAGGATGCCTAGGCGAACTAGGAATACTAGTATACCAGAAATTATCTGTCTCAGAACGACTATCCAAGATTTCTATTCCTATTAATAAGAAATTGAAACGGTTTGTTTCTTATACCCAAGAGTATTCAAAATACTCTCGCTTCTTGTACTACTTCTGTCTATGTAAATCTTTCAAAGAACTCTTTCTCTTATGCTCACCGCCGTTTTTTAGGCGAAAGCGAGTGCAAAGGTACAACAATTCAAGCAACCCTCCAAACTTTTCGGAAGTTTTTTTTGTTTTTACCTCAAAATTTTCCAGATAGTTTACAGATACTACCTATACATTATATATATAATATAAAGCTATTCGAATATCTCTTCGATATCAGTCGCACCATCCTCACTAGTACCATCTGAAAGCGGGCAAGGGTTAAATCCAGCAGGAATGTCAAAAACTGCATCTTCGCTATAGCCCAAACGGACGTCGCCATACACTTTCTGCATATAGAGAGCAAAAATAGGCAAGGCCATAGACGCACCTTGTCCCATAGCCATAGAGTCGAAATGAATATCACGATCATCACCACCCACCCAACAAGCATTAACTAATGCTGGAGTAAGCCCCATAAACCACGCATCACTATTATTGTTAGTAGTACCCGTCTTTCCGGCAAGCTGACCTTTAAAATTATATCGGAAGCGCAGACGTCCAGCAGTACCTCCATCAACAACACTCTGAAGCATATAGAGCATCTTGTGGGCGCTCTCCTCACTGATAACTTCATTCATGCGGGGCTGGAACTGGGCAACTACATTACCTTCGTTATCTTCAATTCGAGTCACAAACATCAAAGCAGCACGAATACCATGATTAACAAAAGCCGTATACGCGCTGGCCATTTCACCAACGCTAATATCGCATGGGCCGAGACAAAGAGACATAGAAGGATGAATCTCCGGATTACGAATACCATACTCATGTAACAAATCAACAAAGGCCTGCGGACTGAGTTTACTCATCAGATAAGCAGATATCCAGTTATTAGACTGTTGCAATCCCCACTTTAATGTAACCATCTCTCCATAGCGAGCCTTACCAGAATTACGTGGTGTCCAAGGCTGACCAGCAACAATATAGGTCTGCTGTACATTAGGAGCCAGATCACATGGTGAAAATCCATTCTCCATAGCTAAAGAATAGAGGTATGGTTTAATGGTAGAACCTACCTGACGGCGCCCTTCCATCACCATATCATAAGCAAAATGCTCATAGTTCAAGCCACCCACATAAGCTTTGACGTGACCATTCTGAGGACATACGCTCACAAAACCTGAACGGAGGAATGACTTGTAATATTTTATTGAATCAAGAGGTGTCATAGTTGTGTCAACAGTTCCATGATAAGTAAACACTGACATACGGACAGGCGTACGGAAAGACCGCTGTATGTCCTCTTCAGACGCACCACCATCACGAAGGGTACGATAACGATCACTCTGACGCATATTCCGATTCAATATACTATTCACCTGCTCAGGAGAAAGGTGCGAAGTAAAAGGTGCATTTTTCTTTTTCTTATTTTCTGCAGTAAAGGCTGGCTGGAGATATTTTGCCACATGCTGATACACTGCTTCCTCCGCATAAGCCTGCATACGGGAATCGATGGTAGTATAAACTTTCAAACCATCGGTATAGATATTGTAGGCATCACCATTACGCTTCTTGTTTTTGTTGCACCAACCGTACAAAGGATCTGATTCCCAATTAATTGAATCATTATAGTAACTCACCATATTCCATGACGGATAGAGAGAGCGTTCAGGTTTCTTGGCAGTCATATAACGACGCAGGAACTCACGCAGATATACAGCTATTCCTTCCTTATGATCAGAAGTATGGAACTTCAGTTGAATGGGCTGAGCAGAATATTTCTCATAGTCTGACTCACTCAGATAGCCCTCCTTTACCATCTGCTGAAGCACCACATTACGACGTTCTCTACTTCGCTCCGGATTACGAACCGGGTTGAAATACGAGGGGTTCTTACATAGTCCCACAAGCATAGCAGCTTCAGGCACAGTGAGATCTTTAGGTTCCTTACTAAAATAAACATCAGAGGCAGTCTTGATACCGACAGCATTATGAAGGAAGTCAAAATAATTCAGATACATCGTAATAATTTCATCCTTCGTATAATTGCGCTCAAGTTGAACTGCGATCACCCACTCTATCGGTTTCTGCATAACGCGCTCCAATGTTGTGCTGGCATGTTCGGAATAAAGCTGTTTAGCCAGCTGTTGTGTGATTGTAGATCCACCACCAGCACTTTTCTGCCCAAACAGGCCACGCTTGACAATAGCTCGTCCAAGTGCAATAAAATCGATTCCAGAATGATCATAGAAACGAGCATCCTCTGTGGCGATTAAAGCCTGAACCAATGATGTCGGCAAATTAGAATAATCAACCATGATACGATTTTCACGGTTATAGTTCCAAGTACCTATAATTTTACCATCCGCAGAATAAATTTGTGTAGCAAAACGGCTTATCGGGTTCTGGAGGTCTTCAATTGGTGGCATATACCCTATCCACCCCTTATCGATGGCATAAAATGCGCCAGCTACTCCAATAACAGTTACAAACAATAAAGTCCACAAGAAATATACAAATAGCTTTCTCATACGCTCGATTTTCTTCACTTTTTTAAGTATCTTGGTGCAAAATTACGATTTTCTTTCAAAATATCGCACGGAAATCAGAAATAATGTGTAATTTTGCGCAAACAAAATAAAAGATTGGATGGAAAAGCATAATTTTGTAACTATTGCCGACCTCACGAAAGAGAAAATTCTCTATATGATTGAGATGGCAGAAGAATTCGAGAAGTACCCCAACAGGGAACTTTTAAAAGGTAAGGTTGTAGCCACGCTCTTTTTCGAGCCATCAACCCGTACACGACTGAGTTTCGAGACTGCCGCCAATCGTCTTGGCGCTCGTGTAATAGGTTTCGCAGACCCCAAGATTACCAGTGGAACGAAAGGTGAGACACTGAAAGACACCATTCTGATGGTATCAAACTATGCTGATGTCATCGTGATGCGCCACTACATTGAGGGTGCAGCACAGTATGCTTCAGAAATAGCCCCCATCCCCATTGTGAATGCAGGCGACGGTGCCCACCAGCACCCTTCACAGTGTATGCTTGACCTCTATTCTATTTATAAGACACAAGGTACGCTCGACAACCTTAATATATATATGGTGGGCGATCTTAAATACGGACGTACGGTACACTCGCTGCTGATGGCTATGCGCCACTTCAATCCAACCTTTCATTTTGTAGCGCCTAAAGAGTTAGCTATGCCCAACGAGTACAAGTTATACTGCAAAGAAAATGGTATCAAGTATCAGGAGCATACCGCCTTTAACGAGAAGATTATAGCTGATGCGGATATTCTGTATATGACGCGTGTGCAGAAAGAGCGTTTCTCAGATCTGATGGAATATGAGCGTGTTAAAAACGTGTATGTACTGAACAACGAATTACTGAAGAGCGCTAAGCCGAATATGAAGATTCTCCACCCCCTGCCCCGTGTCAACGAGATAGCTTATGAGGTGGATGATAATCCTCATGCCTACTATATCCAGCAAGCCGGCAACGGGCTGTTTGCCCGTGAGGCTATTTTCTGCGATGTTTTAGGTATCAGCCTCGACGAAGTTAAAAACGACAAAACCATTATCCTATGAACAAGAAAGAACGATTAGTTGCCGCCATTGAGCACGGCACTGTGATTGATCATATTCCAGCCAACAAGACCTATCAGGTAGCCAGTCTGCTGGGACTATTTGACCTAAAGACCCCAGTGACCATCGGTTTCAACTACCCGTCACAAAAAGTTGGCAGCAAAGGTATCATCAAGGTTTCCGACAAGTTTTTTACCGATGATGAGATTTCACGTCTCTCGGTTGTAGCTCCGAATGTGATTCTGAGTATCATCCGCGATTACGAAGTAGTTGAGAAGCGTAGCGTTGTTACACCTAATGAGATCAAAGGTATTGTAAGGTGCAACAATCCCAAATGTATCACCAACAACGAGCCGATGCAGACCCATTTTCATGTGGAGAACGGCATCCTGACCTGCCACTACTGTGAGAAAGAGCAGGATATCAACAAGGTAGAGCTGTGTGAAAAGTAAAAAAGTAAAAAAGGTAAAAAAGTAAAAAAAGTAAAAGTTAAACCAAATAAACCAAGACAATGAACAGAGACAACACAATCTTTGAGTTGATTGAGAAAGAGCATCAGCGCCAGTTGAAAGGCATTGAGCTGATTGCGAGTGAGAATTTCGTAAGCGACCAGGTGATGGAAGCCATGGGCAGCTATCTGACTAACAAGTATGCAGAGGGCTATCCTGGACACCGTTACTATGGTGGTTGCCAAGTTGTTGACGAAGTAGAACAACTGGCTATCGACCGCATATGCAAGCTTTTCGGTGCCGAATATGCCAACGTACAGCCTCACTCTGGTGCCCAGGCCAACGCAGCCGTACTGCTTGCAGTGCTGAAGCCCGGCGACACCTTCATGGGACTGAACCTGGATCATGGCGGTCACCTTTCTCATGGATCACATGTAAATACCTCTGGTCTGATCTACAACCCCATCGGTTACAACCTGAACAAGGAGACTGGCCGTGTAGATTACGACGAGATGGAACAGCTGGCACTCGAGCACAAGCCAAAGCTGATTATCGGTGGTGGCAGTGCCTACAGCCGTGAGTGGGACTACAAGCGTATGCGCGAGATTGCCGATAAGGTAGGTGCTCTGCTCATGATTGATATGGCTCACCCCGCAGGTCTGATTGCTGCCGGACTGCTCGACAACCCTGTGAAATATGCCCACATCGTAACCTCGACTACCCACAAGACGCTTCGCGGTCCTCGTGGTGGTATCATCCTGATGGGTAAGGACTTCGAGAATCCCTGGGGACTGAAGACGCCAAAGGGTGTCGTGAAGATGATGAGCCAGCTGCTGAACTCTGCCGTATTCCCAGGACAGCAGGGTGGTCCGCTGGAGCACGTGATTGCAGCCAAGGCAGTTGCCTTCGGTGAGGCACTGCAACCCGAGTTCAAGGAGTGGGCTAAGCAGGTACAGAAGAACGCCAAGGTTTTGGCAGAAGAGTTGGTTAAGCGTGGCTTCGGCATCGTGAGCGGAGGTACTGACAACCACTCTATGCTCGTTGACCTGCGTTCCAAGTATCCCGATCTCACAGGTAAGGTGGCAGAGAATGCACTTGTTGCTGCCGACATCACTGTTAACAAGAACATGGTTCCATTCGATAGTCGTAGCGCCTTCCAGACTTCTGGTATCCGTCTAGGAACGCCTGCCATCACCACCCGTGGTGCTAAGGAAGACCTGATGATTCAGATTGCAGCCTGGATCGAGGAAGTACTGAATGATCCTGAGAACGAGCAGGTGATTGCTTCTGTTCGCCAGCGTGTGAACGAGAAGATGAAGGAATATCCGCTCTTCGCTTATTAAAAAAATAAGCCCCTGCCGATTGGCAGGGGTTTATTGTCTATTTAAGGTTATCATTAAAATGATTGATAGCCTGTCGGAACAGGTGATTCCTTGTGTTGCCCCCAAATATACTATGATTACGGTTGGTATAGACCAGCTGACGGAAATCCTTGTCAGCCTGCACCAGAGCCTCTACATATTCAGCCGTATTCTGATAATGCACATTGTCATCAGCCAGACCGTGACAGATGAGCAAAGCACCATGCAGTTGCGAGGCACGTGCTATGGGGTTCACGTCGTATCCGCTTGCATTCTCCTGAGGAGTACGCATATAGCGCTCCGTATAGATACTGTCATAATATCGCCAGTTCGTAGGTGGAGCGATAGCCACGCCTGCACAGAACACAGGGCGACCTTCCGACATCGACATCAGTGTATTCCAGCCACCATAGCTCCATCCCCAGATGCCGATTCTCTCTTTATTCACATAGCTCTGACTGCCAAGCCATAAAGCCGTCTCCACCTGATCGCGAGACTCCAGCTCGCCTAAACGGAGATAGGTGCACTTCTCGAAGTCGGCACCACGTCCGCCAGTACCACGATTGTCAACACATACGCAGATGTACCCCTGCTGACAGAGATAGTGTTCAAGAATAGCACCATTGCCATTCATACCGATTCCCCACTGGTTAAGCACCTGCTGACTGCCAGGTCCACCATACTGATACATAATAACGGGATACTTCTGATGCGGGTTGAAATCAGCAGGTTTCACGATCCAGCCATTCAGCTGTACCCCCTCTGAAGTGGTAAATGAGAAAAACTCCTTTGTACCGAGCTCATAGCCAGCCAGTTCCTGCTGCAGTTTATGATTGTCAATCAGCGTCAGCAATATCTTGCCGTTATTCTGGCAGAGTGTATATTGCACGGGATGATTGATGTCGCTCCAACTATTGATAAAGTATTTGTAGTTCTGACTGAAGATGGCATTATTCACACCTGGCTGCTTCGACAATATCTCCACCTTACCATTGGCATGAGCCACCATCACCTGCTGCTCCAGCGGTCCGTTAGGATTAGCTGCGAAATAGGCATCGCCCGTCTTCTCATCGAAACCATAAACCGCCTTCACCACATATTTCTCAGTCACAATCTGGCGCAACAGCTGTCCGTTCAGATTGTAGAGATAAAGATGATTGTAGCCGTCCCGCTCACTGGGTAAGAGGATATGCTTATCAGTAATCAGAATATCCTCCAGCACATTCTCATTGATATATTTCTCCACCCGATCCTCGATAGCCAGCTGGCAAACGGTGGATAAGGGATCAGCCATATAGATACGCAGCTGATCCTGACGACGGTTCATGGTAAAGATCGCAATCTTCTTCGGATCACTGGTAGCCTTGATACGGGGGATGTAGCCATCAGCATCAAGAGGCACCTCAATCTGCCGCGTCTGATGCGACTGAATATCATAGCTCCATACACTCACCTTTGAGTTCAGCTGTCCAGGTACCGGATATTTATAGGTATAGTCGCCCGGATACTCCGCAAACTCGCTGTACTCAGGCTTCATGCCCTTAAACAGCTGCATGGTGTATTGCCTGACAGCACGCTCATCATAGCGGATCCAAAGAATCTGCTTCGAATCAGCCGAAAACACCATCGACGAATTGGTAGAGAACTCCTCCTCATACACCCAGTCGGGTATGCCATTGATAATCTCGTTGCGCTTGCCGTCCTTCGTGAGCTGACTTTCTGCCCTGTCAAAGAGCAGTTTTACCAGATAGATGTTATTGTCTCTCACGAAAGCGACCTGATTTCCATCGGGCGAGAACACTGGTGTCTGCTGGGGTCCGCCATCACTCAGGGGTTCAAGTTTGTTGTTACGGATATCATAAATGTAATAGACCGCAGTGAACGAATGGCGATAGATCGGTTTGGTCTGCGTCTGAATCAGCATCCTACGCCCGTCTGGACTCATGATATAATCATCGATACGATCCAACTGGGCCCCACGAGCGGAAGCCACATCAAACAATACTGCCACCCGTTGACCTGTACGGAAAGAATAGCTCTCCACACGCTTGCTGTCAGAGCTCATCTGTCCATAGGTCTCACCATCAGCCAACGGACATACCGCCTGCATCTCCTCTGAGCGGAATTCACCGCGCGTAATATCCTTCAAACTAAGTTTCTCGCCAGCATGGATCCCGTGAAAGGACAGCATGAGGCACAGGCCGACAGCCCATACAAAAGAATTTCTATACATATTATAATTAATGGAAAACAGAATAATTATTGTTCTTCAAAAGCTGATCCACAATGGTATCCTTATGCTTTTTCATATATCGCTCAATCATCTGCACATACTGCGTATTGAACAGCTCCTTGCCAAGCACCTGATTCACTACCCACTGAATCTTGCCGATATGTTTGTCGCGCTCAACCTGTGTCAATGCCCTGTCATGAGGCATGGGATAAAGACTCAGCAGATAAAAGCCGATACAGTCGGGCACAATATAAGAGCGGTTCATCATCTGCAACTGGCTGGAGGTATAGCCATATTCCGGTTTCTGATACAAGGGGCAATCGGCTCCAAGATATTTATCCAGACAGATACCAATGGAGCTGTTACCTATTACCAGACTCTGATCAAGCGAACCGATCTGCGTATAGATCTGCGGAATCTCCAAATTAGGAATCAGATCTCTAAGATTATCGAATGCCTCCGACAGCTCCTCATTGATATCACTTATATTGGCATATTGCTGTTCTACCTCATTGATCAGGCTCTGAAGCGTAGAATCCTGATAGAAACGAAGAAACTTCATGTTGATTTCCGGGTCATTCACCTTGCCAATACGGATCACATCCTCTATCAGCGTACGCGTCTGAGTGGGATATACCGTATTCATCTGCTGGAGTGCAGAGAAATCGCCGGTAGTCAGGTAGAGCGTCTGTACACGATCATAGCGGTCAATGGCCAACTTACTCTTCCCGTCTTCGGATTTCAGCTGCCATTCACAACTCATGCAACAGAGCAGAACGACCAAAAGAAAACAATATATCTTATGCACCGGCAACCATTAAGAAATGTTAGTTATTTGTTAAAAGCGGTGCAAATATACTAAAAATTATTTTTAAATCCAAATTTTAACCTAAAAAAGATAAAAATATGATGAATATTCTTTGTTTTTTGCCTATTCGGATAAGTTACTGAATGTTTTGCGCCCTTTCACATAATACTGCCAGAGCAGCGCAAAGCGCTTGCGCTCAGGTATCTCTTTTGCCACACGAGAAGCCTGAATCCTCTGACGGTCAGCATCGAAATCCTTCCGCCAGTGTCTGAAAGCACGGCGAGCCCGATACACCGCCAGAAAATCACCCACATTACGTTTCAGAATCAGCATCTCCCAGGCAGCCAGATAGTCGAGTGCCCAGCGCCAACGCATCACATACCTCAGCTCAGTCTCAGGCAGACACTTATAGAGCATCGTCAGATTATTGCGGAAATTCAGGAAGGTTTTCATCGGATTACCCTTAGGCAGCGTTCCGCCTCCCACATGGTAGGCACAGCTGTCAGGCAGGCACACAATGCGCCGCCCCATGATGCGCAGTCGCCAGCAGAGATCGATCTCCTCATTATGGGCGAAGAAACGGGCATCCAGTCCCCCAGCCTTCCAATAATCACTTGAGCGTATCATCAGCGCAGCCCCAGTAGCCCAGAGGATATCAGCCACATCGTCGTACTGTCCGTTATCACGCTCCACCGTTTCAAACACACGTCCTCGACAGAAGGGATAACCGAAGCGATCGATAAATCCCCCACTCGCCCCAGCATATTCGAAACAGTCCTTGTCAAAGATAGAAAGCAACTTCGGCTGACAAGCTGCCACCTCAGGATGACTGTCGAGATATTCTATCATAGGAGTCAGCCAATGGTGCGTCACCTCGATGTCTGAATTCAGCAACATGTAGTATTCCGCCTCTATCTGTCTCAGTGCCTGATTATACCCCTCAGCAAAACCCCAGTTCTGCGACAGCTGAATCAGCTTCACCTCCGGAAAATGCCCACGAAGCATCTCCATCGAGTCATCAGTAGAAGCATTGTCGGCCACATACACCACAGCCTCCCCACGGGAATACAGCAACACCGAAGGCAGATACTGCCTGAGCATCTTACTGCCATTCCAGTTCAAGATCACGATAGCCACTTTTTCCATACGCGCGCGAACCTTATTTAATAATAATAAGTGATTGCCGGTCACGGGTCAACTCACCCAGCCTCACTTTCACCAACTGATTGTCCAACTGCGGATCAGCCTGTGAGGCTGGCAGTTCCACTCGGATATAATTGCGTGTAAACCCATGCATCGCCTTCCCGCGCGGTGCCTTCTCGAAGAGCACCTCAGCCTCCTGACCGATATGCCGCTGATAGAAAGCCACCGTCTTCTCATCCGAGAGAGCCAGCAACCGCTTGGAGCGCAACTTCTTATCCTTATCACTCACGATATAGGGGATGCTCAGTGCCGAGGTACCGGGACGCTCCGAATATGGGAACACATGCAACTGCGTCACGTCGAGCCCGTTCAGGAACTGATAGGTCTCCTCAAAGCATTCAGGTGTCTCACCACGACAGCCCACCATCACATCCACACCGATGAAGGCATCAGGCATCACCGCCTTGATCTTATGAATCTTGTCGGCAAACAGCTGTGAGTCGTAATGACGGTGCATCAGCTTCAGCACCGTATCACTGCCACTCTGCAGAGGAATATGGAAATGAGGCATAAATGCCCTGCTCTCCGCACAATAGGCGATCAACTCATCCGTCAGCAAGTCAGGCTCCAGTGAACTGATCCGGTAGCGACTGATGCCCTCTACAGCGTCGAGTGCCTTTACCAGATCGATAAACTTCTCACCGGTAGACTTTCCGAAGTCACCGATATTCACCCCCGTGAGCACAATCTCCTTGCCCCCCTCTTCTGCCGCCTTTTCAGCCTGGGCCACCAGCGAGGCAATCGTTGGGTTGCGCGAGAAACCACGCGCATAGGGAATCGTACAATAGGTGCAGAAATAGTCGCATCCATCCTGTACCTTCAGGAAATAGCGCGTACGGTTACCTCGCGAACAACTTGGCGCAAACGACTTGATATCCTTCGTCTTCTTAATATAATAAGGTGTGCCCTTAACGGTCCCCCCCCAGGCATCCGAGAGATACCGAATCAGATTCGCCTTCTCGTCAGACCCCAGCACCAGGTCAACACCCTCGATCTTTGCCACAGCCTCAGCCTCCAGCTGGGCATAACAGCCCGTCACCACTACGAAGGCCTTCGGATGGTTCCTCACCATCCGGTGAATAGCCTGCCTGCACTTATGGTCAGCCACCTCAGTCACCGAACAAGTATTAATCAGGCAGATGTCAGCCTCTTCACCCTTTTGAGCTGTACGCACGCCCATCTCTTGCAGAATCTTCCCGAAAGTCGATGTCTCAGAGAAGTTCAGCTTACATCCAAGTGTAAAATATGCAGCAGTTTTGCCTTGGAAGGCAGAAGTATCTATCATATCAATAAAGGTGTTTCTGTTTACGGGCACAAAGATAGCACTTTTTTTGTGATTTTTGCCATTTTTTGCCAAAAATGCGATGAGTGTCGAAAAATCACCAATTTTTAACATTTCGTATCTTGTTGATTTTCAGTGCTTTGCCAAAAAGTTACAAAAATAGGCAAAAAAAAATCGAAAAAAATGATACGTTATATTAAAAAAAGCCGTAACTTTGCAGCGTTTTAATAAACAAATGATTGTTTTACAGATTTAAAAGCATTGGCTCAGCAGGCTCCTGTTGATACCGATTCTATCGCTGAGGTTGTTGATAGCGTAGTTGACAGCATGGCTGTTGATACTGTTGCTGCTGATTCAGTTAAGTAATCAGACGAACAATTGAGAGAACGAAGGCCGTTAGACGTGAGTCTAACGGTCTTCTCTTTTTGTGTATACCGGTATCGGTTATTTCTCCTCATTATTACTAAACAAGATGGCTTTGACATCTGCCATAATCTTATCAACAATCTCCTGACCGCCAGGATATCTGGCAAATTTTTTGAAGTCATCAGTGTGTGTGCCATGAGGCACGATGTACTTCTTCACGTTGGGATTCGTGGGATCGGCAATAGCTGCACCTGTCCAGGGATCATCCTCACCATACACGAAGATCAGCTTCTTCGTGGTAGTCTCCAGATTCTTCCGAACATTCACCTGCAGATCCATTGTCTTGTTTTCTCTATATCATCCTTTAAGTACTTCTTGTCTGACTCCGAGAGCAGTTTGCCATCCAGGAACCATGAGTAATCAAATCCAGCACCACCTTGTTCCATGGCATTCTGCACTTCGTAGGGGGTTCTACGCTTATGCAACGGGCCACGGGCATTAGCTCCTTTATATTTGACTTCAGGACTAGTAGGATCGAGCATGAAGAATTTTGCATAGGTTTCGGGCTTATCACCCTCCTTGGGAATCAGCTTGGTCCACGTGTTGTAATCAGAATATGACTGCACTTGAAAGAGATTATTTAGAACCGCAGCAACGGTAGTCAAGAGAGCAGAATCCTTTTTAAACTTTCCGCCTTTCTTGGCATAGGCTTCAATAGTGGCATCAGCCACAGCCTGGTCATCAACCAGCTTCTTGTAAGCCTTCTCAAGGAGGGGCTGCACATCTTTTGAAGACTTGGTGATCATATAGGTACCGATACGGATATCATACTCCTGTAAGATGTTTGGTGACGCAAAAGGCACATAGACATCGATGTCATTCCAACCATTCTGCTCGTCAAAATAGGCATACTGCGTAGTGGTATCACCATTCTTGCTGAGACCGGTGCTGAGCCATTTGCCATCACCGGTAATCAGGGCTTTCTTCAGATCGGTCACAATGGCGTGAAGGTCTTTTGACTGCTGCTCAGCAGTCATGTACTTGAAGGAGTCTTTATCACCCTCAGGCAGTGAGAAGCCGTTGTAACGATACTCCACCTGCACACAGTTAAGATCGAACTTCTTATCTTTACCATTATCTTTAGACAATGCCCAAAGGAAATGGGGTGCATCGATACTGTCAAGGCGATTCTGGATGTCATTAGGATTGGCTTCGTTAGTAAGTGAATAGCCTTGAGTATGCAGGAGTGTAGGCGCATCCTTACCGACAAAGGTCAGTACCACCTGCTGCTTGAAGGTGCCCTTAGAGGGATCGTTGTGGTCAACCATCTGATTATAGTTGAAATAGTAGCACTGCCCAAGCTTGACATTCATAAATGGCTTCAGGTCTTCTACGTTTTTTATCGACTGCAGGGCAGCCACAACTTCGGGGTCGCCGGCATTGCCAGGCAAATCCCAGAACTCGTCGATGCTTTTACTGAGTCCAGGATCAGGAACAGGTTTGTCAATCTCCGAACAGGAGATTGTGAAAAAGCTGCAAGACAAGATGGCGGCCAGCATCCATAAATTTAATCTTTTCATAAAAAACAGTAGTTAATAATAATGATTTATACTAGTTCTGATTGCAAATATAGTCTTTTTTTTTGTTATCTGCAAGAAAAACGCAAAAAACAAAATAAAGAAGGCTCCCCCGATGGGAAGCCTTCCTTCATTTAAACACAAGCATATTTGTTTTTTAGAAGAACAGATAGCGGTTGTCGACAACCTCTGCCTTCTGATAGAGCTCCTGGAGGAAACGGCCTGCTGCCTGCATGGCGCGCTGCTGAAGCTGCTGCTCCATCAGCTTCTCGTCGAACTTCACGCCCTGACGCTCAGCCTTCTTCAGCACCTGGAAGAGATAAGCACCACCATTACCCTTGACAACGGCCTTGCTGAAGGCCCCCTGCTTGCTGGCAGCGATAGCACCAGAGAGAGCAGGCTCGCTGGCACCTGTAGCCTGCACGAAGACAGGAGCTGAGAAAGTAACCTGCTTCACGGAGTCGATACGAGCGCCCTTGGCCTTGGCTGCTGCGATATCAGCAACACCTGCCAGCTTGGTCTTAATCTGCTCGAACTTCTTGTCGCGGATCACATCCTGACGCAGCATGTCCTTCACGCTCTCAAGTGAGCGATAGCCCACGGGATGAATTTTGGTCATAGCCACAACCAGCAAGTTATCGTTGTTACCACACTCATAGAGGGGACTAACCTCACCCTCCTTGGCATCAAAGATCCACTTCATGGCCTCACGGGTAGCGCGCAAGCCAGCTACATTGTGATCTGAGTTAAAGATGTCCTTACGCTCCTGAACACTGAAGCCGAACTTAGCGGCATTCTTCTCAAGATCTGCAATGGTCTTGTTCTCGCTCACATACTGGCTGAACTTATTGTAAGCCTCAGAATAGGTGCTCTTAGAGAAATCGATGGTGTGCTTGATCACAGCCACATCATACTTCTCTACCAGTGCCTTGCGGTTGGTGACCTGAAGGATGATGTTACCCTGAGCGAACTCGAGGTTCTTCACCTCGTTGACGGGAAGGGCATTGATAGCGTTCAGATAATTCTTCGACTCCTCATCCATAGAGTTGCTGTTCTCATACATGGCAGAGGTAAGCCACATGGCCTCACCGGTCTGACCGTATTTCTTAGCCAGCTCCTCGAAACTGGCACCAGCCTTCAGAGCTGTATAGATGCTATCGGCAGTCTTATGCGCAGCCTCAGCGGTAGCACCACCAACTTGGATCTGACGATACTCTATGCTGTCGGGCATCTGGCTCTTAGAGATGAGCTTCACCACATTCAGGGTGTTGTCAGCCTTTGACTCGAATGGTGCTGTGGTCTGACCTACAGCCATGGAGTCGAGCTTGGCTGCGATGTCAAAAGGATAGGCACGCTTGGTAGCAGCGATACCGGTATAGGGGAACTGTGATTGTGCCTTACGTACCACCTCAGCAGGGTTTGCACCGCTCTGAAGCTTCTGAGAGGCATCAACCATCGTGTTCATCAGCGCCTTACGGTCTGCTGCGGAAGCAACCACCTGGAAGCTGACATACTTGATGTCGCGGGTCTCGATGGTCTGCTTGAACATCTCCTTATCCTCTTCGTACTTAGCCTTCAGATCATTCTCCTCTACCTTCACGTCATTGTCGTTGATAGAAGAATAGGCGATAGAAGCGAGCTGCACATCAGCCTCCTGGTTCTGCCCCTCGAAAGCCATCTTGGCTGATACAGGGTTGGAGATCAGGCTGTTGGCAATCAGCGCCTGATACTTCTGAGCCAGTGTCTGCTGACGGATCTGCTTCTCGATGAACTGCCAGTACTTATACACCTTCTCATATGACTCTGCCAGCTGAGAGTTGCTCAGGCTGCGCTTGTAGTCAGAGAGGAACTTGGTGAGCATGGTGGCATCAAAGCGACCTGTCTCCTGATTCACGAACGGTGTGCGCAGAAGCATGGGGTTGGTACCCTCCTTCATGATGTTCTGCAGTTCCTCGTCAGTCACAGTAAGACCGATCTTCTCTGTCTCGCTAGCAATGATCTGCTCGTTGACATACTGGTTCCAGACCTCATCCTTGATGCTGTTGAGCTGCTCCTCAGAGAAGTTCTCCATACCCTGAGTCATCTTCAGCACATCCTGGTATTCATCTACCAGTGCCTGGAACTCCTGTACATTGATTTTGTTTCCTAACACCTCGCCTACCTGCTGACGCTGCTGGTTCTTGGTTGCTTCGCAAGAACGGAAAGCCTCTTCAGCAATGAAGGCGAACAGGCCAAGGCCGATGATGATCACCAGCGCAACGCCTCTCTTTCTGATTTTTCCTAATGCTGCCATTTTTGACTATTTTTTTTATTTAAATTATTCTATCTTATTGACACGTGCACACGTGGATGCGCACAAATCGGGCACAAAATTACAAAATTTACTGCAAACGAAGAAATTTTTAAGCAAAAAACCACTCATTCCACCACCTTTAATCGCACCAACTCGATTTTGGTGGCTGTATTCTTGATGATTTTAAACTCATAACCGGCTATTGTCACCACCTCGTTGAGCTTGGGGAACGACTGATACTCATGGAGGATCAGACCGCCAAGTGTCATATAATCATCATTCTCCGGCAAGTTTAGTTCGAACATCTCGTTGATCTTCTCTATCTCCAGTCGCGCCGAGAGCACATACTCATGCTCACTGATCTGCTTCGCCACGTGGTTGGAGTTGTCGTGCTCATCCTCTATCTCACCCGTGATCTCCTCCATGATATCCTCCAGGGATACCAGACCGCTGGTACCGCCAAACTCATCCACCACCACAGCCAGCGAGCGCTTCTCCTGCATCAGCATACGCATCAGTTTGGAAGCCAGCATGGTCTCAGGCACATAGGAGATGCTGCGCACCAGAGACGGACTCAGACTGTTCAAGGCGGCATCCGACTGAGCGGCTGTCAGGCGGAACATATCACTGGAGTGGACATAGCCTGTGATATGATCGATATCCTCATGATAGACAATGATCTTGCTGTGCCCGCTCTCTACGAACACCTGCTGAAGACCGCTGATCGTCGTCGTGTCCTCCACCGCATCGATCTCCGTGCGTGGCACCATGCAGTCGCGCACTTTCGTCTCGGAGAAATCGAGGGCATTCTGGAAGATCTTCACTTCCTCGTCGATCTTGTCATCATCGGCGGCATTGTCAATACTGCTCTGCACAAGGTAGTCGAGATCCACCTTCGTGAACTCATGTTCGTCAGCATCCTTATTCATACGGATACCCACGAGGCGGAGCAGTCCCTTCGACAGCAGCGTTGCCAGACGTGATATGGGATACAGCATCACATAGAACAGATAGGCAGGCACCGCAAAGAAGGTAAGCAGGGTGTTCGGATTGTTCTTGAAGATGGATTTGGGAATGAATTCGCCTGTAAAGAGCACCACCAGCGTCGACAGCAGCGTGTCACAGGTGACGCGCATGCCATCACTCAGCGGATAGAAGAGTGTCTCGTCGAAGATCTTGGCAAAGAGGATGCCATAGATTACCAGCGCAATATTATTGCCCACCAGCATGGTAGAGACAAAATTGTTGGGGTGCTGGTAGAAAACGGCAATTGCCTTCTGAGCCCAGCCGTTCTTCTCCTTGTCCATCTCAGCCAGCAGGCGGTTGCTGGAGACAAAGGCTATTTCCATGCCTGAGAAGAAAGCAGAGGCCAGCAGGGAGACAATGAGCCAGATGATAAGCATGGTCATGGTGTACTCCTCCTATGCTTTTGTGCTGCCTGGCGTACGGGCTCCTCCACCACTGTCGTGTCTGCAGGATCCTTCGGCTGTTCCTCAGCCTTGTTTTCACCAGTCATATCCTCTCGTTCAAAAGAGCCTTTTGAGTTGCTAACCAGATAATGGCGCATCTGCTCATCGCTACGGAAATACGAGCCTTCCATCTGGCGATCCGGGGTGACAACCTTCGAGAACACGTTGGAATAAAGCTCATGTTTCATCCCGTCCCAATAGAGTTCCTCGCTGGTGTATATCAGTCCGTTGATATTGCGGATACGTACCCTGCCCCGCAGATGCCAGAGCTTCTTCTGGTCGTAATACCAGGCAGTATCAGCCTGGACATAAGCCTGCACATGGAATTTCTCGTCGAACTGCTCGAAGAAGATACCTTTTTCAAATGTCCAGCGCGACGGCTGGCGCACCATGTTCACATCCCAGCGCTCTGTCACAATACGGTACTTGATGACACCCGAGTCGCTGATTAGCGTATTGACACCATAGGAAGTCATCATCGACACTGAGTCACGGTCATAGATGGGAGGGGCTGTATGCTCCTTCACGTCGTTACCGCAGGCCGTCAGCGCCGTTAAGATAATGGCGGCAATGATTAATCTACCTTCCATTTTGCGAACCATCTCTCGTTGAAGGTAAGTCCGATGTTGATACGGAACGTGTTCTCCTTAACCAGATTTGAAGCAGAACGACGGTTCCACTCTGCACTGATGTTCAGAATAGAACGGTGGTTGTAATTGTTCAGGATAGGTATGCCGAAACCAAGGCTTACATGATACTCTTTTGGTCCTTCCCCATTATTAATATAATAATAAGGTGTAGCATAGCCGGCACCGATACGATAGCGTACACGGTTGAAGAACTTCACACTGTTGGCATTAGGCACATACTCGGCACCTACATTCACACGATGCATATCTTTCAACAGACCGGACTTCAACTGATAGGAGCCTTTGCCATTACCCTCATCGACATACTCAGGCATCACCACATTACCCCATTTCTGCATCTGGTAATCGACACCCACACGTAATTTGGTGCCACGCTGGTATGCCAGTCCTACGCCGTAGGTCCAGGGCAGTTCGATGGCATCATCAAGCTGATAAGTCAGAGAGTCTCTCTGACCAGTGGTGGATTTCCTGTTGGTGATGATACACTCGGGGTCGGCACCCGTGTTATGACCTGGACTGACAACCACACCAAGTGTCAATTTGTCATTCTTGCTCAACGGCTGTTCATACTGCAGACCAAAATCGAGCCGGTAGCTGTTCATGGTGGTACGATAAATCTTGGTCAGTGTGTTCACATCGCTTGTACTGCTTGTAGCTACGCTACGCTCTCCGGTACCCCAGAGATAGGCGAAGTTAAAGCCTACGGACAAGGGTTTGATGATCTGATAGCCTAAGCCGAGGAAAACCTGGTTATAGCCACCCGAACCTTCGTGTGTCGTACGGATTGTGGCATCCACTTCTGGAAGTCTTTCCCTGGTATAATAGTTATAGCCTACATTCGAGTAAGGCAGGATACCGAAAGAAAGGCCCAGATGCTTAATAAGGCGCAAAGTACCTACCACATAGTCAAAACCGCCACTTTTCGCATTGAGTTTCTCTTGTTTCTCACGCATCTGAGTTGTCTGAAGAGACAATCCTGCGTCGAAAATGAAAGTAAGAGAATCAACAGATGAATAGGAAGCAGGGTTCATCGGGTTGACTTCGTTTCCCTTACGGAAACCGTAACCGACACCACCCATGCCTCTATTCTGACCAACAGTCTGGTTAGCCAGGTCTCCAAGACCAAACTGGCTATAAGGTGAGTTCGTGCCACTCTGTGCTGAGGCACCTATAGTTGTCAGCGCCATCAAGGCAAGACAACAGAGAGATTTATTCATATTTTGAGCTTTATTTCTATAGAAAATCATTTCAGCGTGCAAAATTATTGAAAAAAATTGGAATAAAACGCTTTTTACTGCAAAATATAAGCTATTTTTGCATCGTGAAACATTTAAGAAAGGATTTTTGTACATTTTTAGGTATCATTCTGATGATACTTCCGCTAAAAGCGGCAGCCCAGGATTCACTTCTCACAAATGCGATGGATTCTGTGGAGGTCAGCCTGCTCACCTGCTCACCGCATGAAGAGATCTATAGTCTGTATGGCCACACCGCCCTGCGATGGCATGACCTCAGAACCCAGGAAGACCTGGCCTTCAACTGGGGTGTCTTCAACTTCAAGAAGCCCTATTTTGTACTGCGCTTTGTGTTTGGTCTGACCGACTATGAGTTGGGGGCTGTCCCCATGAAATACTTCATGGAGGAGTATCGCCAGGTGGGCAGCAGTGTCACCGAACAGATACTCAACCTGACAGCCGAAGAGAAACGGAACCTCTATCTGGCATTGGTTAAGAACCTGCAGCCGGAGAACAGGATTTATCGTTATAATTACTTCTACGACAACTGCTCAACACGCCCAAGAGACATCATCGAGCAAAGCATAAACGGAAAGGTGGAATATGCTGAGAAAGAAGGTTTTACACCATCTTACAGAGATATGGTTCGTGTCTGTACCAGAAACCACCCCTGGGCTACTTTCGGTAATGATATTTTACTAGGTGTAAGAGCTGATTTCGCCACTGACAGACGGCAGCAGGAGTTCCTGCCAGACCATCTGCTTTACGACTTCGATCGCGCCCAGATCTATACCGATGGCGAATACCGCCCGTTGGTCAAGGAAAGAAGAACCATCGTACCGGCAGGCGTACAGGTGATCGAACCCGACTTCCTGTTCACGCCTTCAGAGTGTGCCTATGCCCTGCTCCTCCTGTCACTCGTGATCTTATTCATAGAATGGCGGAAGAAGACGACCTTCCGCGTTTGGGACACCCTGTTGATGACAGTCCAGGGGCTGGTGGGATCAGTACTCTTTGTCATGCTGTTCTCCCAGCATCCCACGACAAGCACCAATCTGCAGCTGCTGCTTTTCAATCCCCTGCCCTTCTTCTTCCTGCCAGCAGTCATCAGGGGGCGCTCCACCCGTTGGTGGATCCTGCAAGCCGCACTGTTCACTTTGTTTATGATAGGCAGTCTTTTCCAGAGCTACGCAGAAGGGATGATCATTGTGGCACTATGTTTGCTGCTTAGATCAGCGATTCATTTCAAAAACTGAAGCATAAATTTGGTTTTTCGGTGATTTTGTGCTATCTTTGCACCCGTTTTTACGTAGTAAACAATAAAAATTAGATAAAAAGATGAATTTCAACAAGATTTTGAAGTCGCTCTTTGGAGACAAATCCTCTCGCGACATGAAACTGATTCAGCCGTTTGTAGAGCAGGCAAAGGCTGCTGCTGCAAAGGTAGAATCACTGGATAACGATGCCCTCCGCCAGCGGACGAAGGAATTGCAGAAGCAGGTTCAGGACTCTGCCAATCCTCAGAAGGCACGTATAGCAGAACTGAAGGCAACCATCGAGAACACCCCTATTGACGAGCGTGCCGATATCTTCGCACAGATCGATAAGATTGAGAAAGAGGTGCTTGAGATCTACGAGAAAGCCCTCGACGAGGTGATGCCTGAGGTCTTTGCCATTGTAAAAGAGACCGCCCGCCGCTTTGCGGAGAATGAAGAGACCGTTGTGACAGCTACCGACTTTGACCGTGAGCTGGCTGCCGACCCCAAGAAAGACTTCATCACCATTGATGGCGACAAGGCCATCTACCATAACCACTGGACAGCTGGTGGTAACGACCTGAAGTGGGAAATGATCCACTACGACGTGCAGCTCTTCGGTGGTACGGTGCTCCATCAGGGAAAGATTGCCGAGATGGCGACTGGTGAAGGTAAGACCCTCGTGGCTACCCTCCCCGTCTTCCTGAATGCACTGACAGGCAATGGCGTGCATGTGGTAACGGTGAACGACTATCTGGCAAAACGTGACTCCGAGTGGATGGGTCCGCTCTATATGTTCCACGGACTCTCTGTGGACTGTATCGACAAGCACCTGCCTAACTCAGAAGAGCGTCGTAAGGCCTACCAGGCAGATATCACCTTTGGAACCAACAATGAGTTCGGTTTCGACTACCTGCGTGACAATATGGCAGTCTCACCTGCCGACCTGGTGCAGCGCTCACATAACTACGCCATCGTCGATGAGGTTGACTCCGTGTTGATCGACGATGCCCGTACCCCGCTGATCATCTCCGGTCCTGTACCCAAGGGCGACGATCAGATGTTCGAGGAATACCAGCCATTGGTAGAGCGCCTGGTGGGTGTGCAGCGCCAGCTGGCCACCCAGTATCTGGCAGATGCCAAGAACCTGATTACAGAAGGTAACAGGCTGATGGAGGCAGGCAACAAGAAGGATGGTCAGGAGAAGCTCGATGCAGGTTTCCTGTCACTCTACCGCTCTCACAAGGCGCTGCCAAAGAACAAGCCCCTCATCAAATATCTGTCTGAGGAAGGTATCAAGGCAGGTATGCTGAAGACCGAGGAGGTCTATATGGAGAACAACAACCGTCGTATGCCTGAGTGTATTGAGCCCCTCTACTTCGTGGTGGATGAGAAGCTCAACTCATGCGACCTCACCGATAAGGGTACCGCCTGGCTGGCTAAGCAGGTGAACGATGCGGAGCTGTTCGTATTGCCCGACATCACCTCTGAGCTCTCTGCCCTTGAGGCTGAGACAGACCTCTCCGACGAGGAGCGTGTCAACAGGAAAGACGAGTTGTTGAACCACTACGCCATCCAGAGTGAGCGCGTACATACCCTGCAGCAGTTGCTGAAGGCCTATTGTATGTTTAATAAGGACGACGAGTATGTGGTGATCGACGGTGAGGTGAAGATTGTGGACGAGCAGACAGGCCGTATCATGGAAGGCCGCCGCTGGAGCGACGGTCTGCACCAGGCTGTAGAGGCCAAGGAGCACGTGAAGGTAGAGGCTGCCACCCAGACCTTTGCCACCATCACCCTGCAGAACTACTTCCGTATGTATCACAAGCTGGCAGGTATGACCGGTACGGCTTCTACGGAGGCAGGTGAGTTCTGGGATATCTATAAGCTCGACGTGGTGGAGATACCTACGAACCGCCCTGTGATCCGTAACGACCAGGACGACCGTGTATATAAGACAGCCCGTGAGAAATACAACGCTGTGATCGAAGAGATTGTGAAGATGCGTGAGAGCGGTCGTCCTACGCTGGTAGGTACCACCTCCGTGGAGATCTCTGAGTTGCTGTCGAAGATGTTGTCTATGCGTAAGATCCCCCACCAGGTGCTGAACGCCAAGCTCCACCAGAAGGAGGCCGACATCGTGGCACTGGCAGGTCAGTCAACCAACGGCCTCGGTGCTGTGACGATTGCCACCAACATGGCTGGTCGTGGTACCGATATCAAGCTGTCGCCAGAGGTAAAGGCTGCAGGCGGTCTGGCCATCATCGGTACAGAGCGTCATGAGAGCCGTCGTGTGGACCGCCAGTTGCGTGGTCGTGCCGGACGTCAGGGCGACCCGGGTTCTTCCGTCTTCTATGTATCACTCGAAGACAAGCTGATGCGTCTGTTCGCCTCAGAGCGTATCGCCTCCGTGATGGACCGTCTGGGCTTCAAGGAGGGCGAGATGATTGAGAGTCCGATGATCTCGAAGAGCATCGAGCGTGCCCAGAAGAAGGTGGAGGAGAACAACTTCGGTATCCGTAAGCGTCTGATTGAGTACGATGATGTGATGAACAAGCAGCGTACCGTGATCTACGAGAAGCGTCGTCACGCCCTGATGGGTGAGCGTATCGGTATGGATATCGCCAACATCTCAGGGTTGCAAGGAGGAATTCCTGCATATCCTGGCAATGGAGGTGCCTTTCACCAGCGAGGAGTTTATCAACCAGCCGCGTGAGGTACTGACAGAGAATGCCTTCCAGGCAGCTATCGGCAACTTCAACCGCCGCACAGAGCGCATCCAGACCGTTGCTAATCCTATCATCAAGCAGGTCTATGAGAATCAGGGTCAGATGTATGAGCGTATCATGGTACCCCTGACCGACGGGCGTCGCATGTTCAATATCCCATGTAATCTGAAGGAGGCTTACGACACTGAGTCGAAGTCAGTAGTGAAGGAGTTCGAGAAGAGCATCCTGCTGCATATCATCGACGACTCCTGGAAGGAGAACCTGCGCCAGCTCGACGAGCTGAAGCACTCCGTTCAGAACGCCAGCTACGAGCAGAAGGATCCGTTGCTGATCTTCAAGCTGGAGAGTGCCAAGGTGTGGGACGACATGATCAACGAGATGTACAACCGCATCTGTTCAATCCTGACACGCGCCCAGATTCCTGAGATGCAGCAGCAGGTACAGGAGGCAGCGCCTGAGCAGCGCACCCAGCGTCAGCAATACACAGAGAGCAAGCAGCAGATTGGCGAGGAACAGCTGGTTGACCGCAACCAGCAGGCAGCAGCGCAGCAGGATACACGAGCCCAGCAGCCCCGTACCCCGATTACCAAAGACAAGCTGCCTGGCCGTAACGATCCCTGTCCTTGTGGAAGCGGCAAGAAATTCAAGAACTGTCACGGCAAAGGAATTGTATAAGCGATGATTACAATCAGTAATTTAAAGAAGCAGTTCGGTGAGACTATCGCATGTGATATCCCCTCGTTGACCATCAACGACGGGGATATCCTTGGTTTAGTGGGTAACAATGGTGCCGGCAAGACCACCCTTTTCCGCATGATGCTCGATCTGCTGAAGCCTGATGCAGGCGAGGTGGCACTCGACGGCATCAACCCGGCAGTATCTGAAGGCTGGAAAGCCTCAACAGGTGCCTATATCGACGAGGGGTTCCTCATCGACTTCCTCACACCGGAGGAATACTTTGCCTTTATCGGCAAGATTACCAACATGCCGCAGGAGGCAGTTGATGAGCGTATCAAGGACTTCGAGAAGCTGGCAGGTGGCGAGATCTTCGGACAGAAGAAGCTCATCCGCAACCTCTCGGCAGGTAACAAGCAGAAGGTGGGTATCATCTCTGCCCTCTTCAACCGTCCCAGACTGGTGATCCTCGACGAGCCCTTCAACTTCCTCGACCCTTCGAGCCAGAACATCCTGAAGCACGAGCTCAAAGAGTATCGTCAGCAGACCGGTGCCACGATTCTGATATCCAGTCACAACCTGCAGCACACCATTGACATCTCCACCCGCATCACCCTGCTGGAGAAAGGACATATCATCAAAGACCTGTCGAACGAGAACGGCAGTGCCAAGACAGAATTAGAGAACTATTTCGATCAGGAAACAGAATAAGACATGAAACTCTCAGAATTAAACACTGGTGAAAGTGGCGTCATCGTCAAGGTGTTAGGCCACGGTGGTTTCCGTAAGCGCATCATTGAGATGGGCTTCGTGAAAGGTAAAAAGGTTGAGGTCTTGTTGAACGCCCCCCTTCAGGACCCCGTGAAATACAAGCTGATGGGCTACGAGGTATCGCTCCGCCATCAGGAGGCAGATATGATCGAGGTCATCACCGAGGAAGAGGCCCGTCAGCAGGAACAGCCCAAGACAACGGTAGCTCCCCCCATCAATGAAGCAGAACACCAGGACGACTTCCTGCAGCATATCGCCCTGCAGAAGCGCCGTACTATCAATGTGGCGCTGGTGGGTAACCCGAACTGTGGTAAGACCTCGCTCTTCAACTATGCCAGTGGTGCCCACGGACATGTCGGCAACTACAGTGGTGTCACCGTCGATGCCTCTGAGGCCCATGCCTCCTACTTCGGCTATGAGTTCAACCTGGTCGATCTGCCAGGCACCTACTCCCTCTCGTGCTATTCGCCTGAGGAGCTGTATGTGCGCAAGCATCTCACCGAACAGACCCCCGACGTGGTGATCAATATCGTCGATGCCTCCAACCTGGAGCGCAACCTCTACCTCACCACCCAGCTGGTGGATATGAACATCCGCATGGTCTGTGCCCTGAACATGTATGATGAGTTTGAGCGTCGTGGCGACCGGGTAGATATCCCCACCCTCAGCACCCTGTTCGGTATGCCGATGATCCCCACGTCGTTTAAGAGCGGCATGGGTGTCAAGGAACTGTTCAAGGCAGTCATCCAGGTCTATGAGAACACCGACAAGACCACCCGTCACCTCCACATCAATTATGGTCACGAGATAGAAGACGGTATCGCCCATATCCAGAAATACCTGAAAGCCGACGAGCATATCCGTCAGCGCTACTCCACCCGATATCTCGCCATCAAGATGCTGGAGAACGACTCACATATCATCGACTATGTGGAACAGCACATGGCTGGTGAGGATCGTACCGAGGAGCGCAAGCAGCTGATGGCTGCCCGTGTGAAGGCGGCAGCCCGTGTGCTGGAAGAGACGAAGACCGATGCCGAAACAGCCATCATGGATGCCAAATACGGCTTTATCAACGGTGCGCTGAAAGAAGCGAAGTTCAAGACAGGCTCGAAGGAAGACACCTATAAGACAACCCATAGGATCGACTGGTTGCTCTCGCATAAGTACCTGGGCTTCCCTATCTTCTTCCTGATGCTCTACGTGATGTTTGAAGTCACCTTCTCACTGGGTCAGTATCCGATGGACTGGATTGAGGCAGGCGTAGCATGGGTGGGTGACCAGATCAGTGAGACGATGGCAGACGGACCGCTGAAGGCGATGCTGGTAGATGGTGTCGTGGGCGGTGTAGGCTCCGTGATTGTCTTCCTGCCCCAGATCCTCATCCTCTACTTCTTCATTTCACTGATGGAAGACTCAGGCTATATGGCTCGTGCCGCCTTCATCATGGATAAGCTGATGCACAAGATGGGACTGCATGGCAAATCGTTTATTCCGCTCATCATGGGCTTCGGCTGCAATGTGCCCGCCATCATGGCGACACGCACTATCGAAAGCCGTCGTTCCCGCATCATCACGATGATGATCCTGCCCTTCATGAGCTGTTCGGCACGCCTACCTATTTATATTATGATAGCCGGCACCTTCTTCTCGCTGCAATACCGTTCATGGGTATTGCTGTCGCTCTATGCCGTCGGCATCCTGATGTCAGTGATTGTCAGTAAGATATTCTCCTCACTGGTCATCAAAGGCGAAGACACCCCGTTCGTGATGGAGCTGCCCCCCTATCGTTGGCCTACGCCCAAAGCCATCTGGCGTCACACCTGGGAGAAAGGCAAGGAGTATCTCAAGAAGATGGGTGGCATCATCCTGGTAGCCTCTATCATCGTCTGGGCACTGGGCTACTATCCCCACAACGAAGCGCTCGACGTGCCGCAACAGCAGGAGCAGAGCTATATCGGTCGCATGGGTAAGACCATAGAGCCCATCTTCGAGCCGCAGGGTTTCAACTGGAAACTCGATGTGTCGCTGTTGGCAGGTGTAGGTGCCAAGGAGATTGTAGCCTCCACCATCGGTGTGCTCTACAGTGGCGACGACTCATTTGGCGACGATGACACATTCAGCGACGATTCGGAGAAATATACCCGTCTGCGCCAGATGATGCTCAAGGAAGGCATCACCCCGCTGGCAGCTTACGCCTACCTGATATTTATACTGCTCTACTTCCCCTGTATCGCCACCGTTGCCGCCATCAAGAGTGAGACAGGCTCCTGGCGCTGGGCACTCTTCGCCGCAGGCTACACCACCGCCGTCGCCTGGCTCGTCTCCGCCCTCGTGTTCCAACTCGGAAGATTGGTTATTGGTTAACGGTTATTGGTTAACGGTTATTGGTTATTGGTTATTGGTTATTGGTTAACGGTTATTGGTTATTGGTTATTGGTTATTGGTTATTGGAAAAGATAATATTAGGAATTGACCCTGGAACCAACCTGATGGGCTATGGGCTTCTGAAGGTAGTAGATGGAAAGGCGCAGATGATCACCATGGGTGTGATCGACCTGCGTAAGTTCCCTGATGCCTATCTGAAACTGGGCCATATCTTCGAACGCGTGACGGGTATCATCGATGGCTATCTGCCTGACGAGATGGCAATCGAAGCCCCCTTCTTCGGCAAGAACGTACAGTCGATGCTGAAGTTAGGGCGTGCCCAAGGCACAGCCATCGCTGCCGCCATCCATCACGGGGTACCCATCCATGAATATGCGCCTATGAAAATCAAGATGGCACTCACAGGCACAGGAGCAGCCTCCAAGGAGCAGGTGGCAGGCATGCTGCAACGCCTGCTGAAGATCCCCAACGAGGAGATGGGTAAGTTTATGGATGCCACCGATGCCCTTGCCGCAGCCTACTGTCACTATCTGCAGATGGGGCGCCCCGAGAGCGAAGTAAAATACAGAGGCTGGAAGGATTTTGTGAACAAGAACCAAGAAAAAGTCTCAAAACCCCATAAAAGCATAAAATAGTGAAATCGTCAAATTGTCAAATCATTAAGGTTTCTCATGCCACGGCTCGCAAGCCGGAGTGGTCGATGGCAGAACCCGTTGACTTCACCCTTGAAGAGGGGGAGCACATCGCCATCGTCGGACGTAATGGTGCCGGCAAGTCGATGTTCGTTGATATCATCACCGGGCGCCACCCCGCATTCCCCAATATGGTGACCTACGGTTTCGATGCCCCCTACGACAATATCAAGTATATCTCCTTCCGTGATACCTATGGTGGCGACAACGATCGCACTTACTTCCTGCAGCAGCGCTGGAACCAGATGGAGATCGACGAGGAGACACCTACTGTCGCCTCTAAGCTCGAAGAGGCCTACCAGCTGGCAGGCACCGACACGCCAGAGCGCCGTGCCCTCCAGCAGCACATCTACAAGCTGTTTCATCTCGAGTCGCTGCTCGACAAATATATCATCCTCCTATCGAGTGGAGAGCTCCGCAAGTATAAGTTAGCCTCCTCGCTCTTTACAGATCCCCGTGTCCTCATCATGGACAATCCCTTCATCGGACTCGATGCCGAGACGCGCGATCAGCTGAAAGAACTGTTGGCAACCCTTTCCGAAGAGCGTCACCTGCAGATCATCCTCGTTCTCTCCAGGTATGATGAGATCCCCGACTTCATCACCCATGTCGTGGAAGTCCGCGACATGCACGTGCTGCCAAAAGTCTCTCGCGAAAGCTTTTACAATAACCAATATCCAATAACCAATAACCGTTATACAATAAACAATAACCAATATCCAATAACCGTTAAACTGCCCGAAGGGCAGAATCCGGAGGGAGAAAAAACGGTTAATGGTTATTGGTTATTGGTTAATGGTACCCCTTTGCCGGTTATTGAATTTAAGGATGTTTCCATTCGCTATGGCAGCCGGACCATCCTGAAAGATCTCACGTGGACGGTCAACCAAGGCGAACGCTGGGCCCTCTCCGGTCAGAACGGCAGTGGCAAATCCACCCTGCTCTCACTCGTCTGTGCCGACAACCCGCAGCGCTATGCCTGTGACATCACACTCTTCGGACACAAGCGAGGCAGCGGCAACAGCATTTGGGACATCAAGAAGCATATCGGCTACGTGTCACCTGAGATGCACCGCAGCTACCGTCAGGACATCCCCGCCATCCGAATCGTGGCAAGCGGTCTGCAAGACACCATCGGTCTCTATGCCAAACCCAACGAGGCTGAATACGACATCTGTCGCCAATGGATGGATGTCTTCGGCATCGGTCACCTCGCCGACCGCACCTTCCTGAAGATGTCGAGTGGCGAACAGCGCCTGGTGCTCTTAGCCAGAGCCTTTGTCAAAGATCCCGACCTGCTAATTCTCGACGAGCCCCTTCACGGACTCGACAACTACAACCGTCGTCTGGTAAATGATGTCATAGAGACTTTCTGCCAGCGCCCTGACAAGACTCTCATCTTCGTCACCCACTACCAGGAAGAGCTCCCCGCAGTCATCGATCACGCCATCACCCTCCAACGTCACTAAAAACCACAGATAAGATATGCAAAAGATTGATTTAAACAACAAAACGATATTCGTCACAGGAGCAGCAGGCTTTGTTGCCTCGAACTTGGTAAAGCGACTGTTTAAGGACGTGAAAGGTGCTACCGTTATTGGTATCGACAATATGAACGACTACTATGATGTGACACTGAAGGAATATCGTCTGAACAAGCTGAACACCACTGTCCCGGAAGGTATCTCATGGCAATTCGTAAAAGGCGATGTCGCGGATAAGCAGACCATAGACGACATCTTTAAGACCTGTCAGCCCCAGGTGGTAGTCCATCTCGCTGCTCAGGCAGGTGTGCGCTACAGCATCACCAATCCCGATGCCTACATCATGAGCAACATCATCGGTTTCTACAATATCCTGGAAGCCTGTCGCCACTATCCGGTAGAGCATCTGGTATATGCGTCGTCTTCCAGCGTCTATGGCGGCAATAAGAAGGTGCCGTTCTCGACCGAAGACCGCGTGGATAATCCAGTATCGCTGTATGCCGCCACCAAGAAGAGCAATGAACTCTTTGCCCACTGCTATTCAAAACTGTACGACATCCCCACGACAGGCTTGCGCTTCTTTACTGTCTATGGTCCTGCCGGACGTCCTGACATGGCATACTTCGACTTTACCAACAAGTTGCTGAAGGGTGAGACCATCCCGTTGTTCAACTACGGCAACTGTCGTCGCGACTTAACCTATGTTGACGATACCGTAGAGGCTGTTTTTCGTGTGATGCAAGGTGCTCTGGAACATAAGAAAGGTGACGACGGACTGCCCATAGCCCCATACGCTGTCTATAACGTCGGTGGAGGTCATCCTGAGAACCTGTTTGATTTCTTGAAGATACTGGAAGAAGAGCTTGTACGAGCCGGGGTGCTTCCCTCAGACTTCGACCTCGATGCTCACAAGGAGCTGGTTCCCATGCAGCCAGGCGATGTGCCAACTACCTATGCCGACACGACAGCCTTGGAGCAAGCCTACGGCTTCACCCCCAAGATCCCCCTTCGCGAAGGCCTACGCCAATTCGCAGAATGGTATAAAGACTATTATTTCTGAATTCCGTTGTAGCGAAGTGAAAAAACAAAAAACCTCCGAACATTGGCTCGGAGGTTTTTGTTTTGATTGCGGGGGCTGAACGACTATTTCAAGGCCCGCAGCTTCATCTGCTGGTAGTTGGGCCGCAGCTTAAACCCTTTGGGCAGGCTCCGGAAGAGCGCCCCCGTCTGCCCATCCCACGTCACCTGCATGAAGTCATGCTTGTTCTGGCCATCCACAAGGATGCTGTCCCCCAGATACCCATGAATCCTGTACGACTTAAACCCGTTGTCCTTCACGATCAGCAGGTCACGGATGATGGCGATATGACTGTTGAAAAGCACCTCCCCTTTCGAGAACAGGAATTTCTGCATCCCCTTCATATAACGCAGCTCATAGCGGTCCCCGGCGTCATCCCGATCGTCACGCAACACATCCAGTCCACCCAGACGCTCAAACTTCGGCTCCCCACCGGTGTAGTACTTCTTCCCGACGGTGTCCCACAGCACCCGTTCCCCCTTCACATCATTACCATAGAGGAAGTCGCCTTTCAGTTCAATCTGTCCATACAGCTGCACCATCTGGTCGATACCCTGCAGGTCGATCACCGTCGTACGGTTTCTGAACAGCGCATACGGGTAGGTAGCCAGTGCGAACAGTCGGCTGTTCTCACAGCGCCTCACCTTTTCAAACACAGGTTGCGTCGTCATCCTGCCATCCTTCATCACGCCGTATTTCCCATCCATCACGTAGATGTTCAGCCCGTCCAGCGAATCACTCCTCCTGCGAATCCGCACCATCTCCAAGTTCACGAGCACCGCCTGCTCCCTCAGGTCATCCTTCACCACCACCGGTCTCGACAATCCTCGCTGTCCCTTGCCAGCCAGTCGGCCTGTGAAGGTCAGCTGCCAGTCCCTTTCCTCCGTGGGCAGACCGAATGTCTGATACAGTCCCACCTGATCCAGGATCGTCACCGCCTCCTTCCCGTGAGATACGCGCATGCCGCGCCCCACCTGTTGGAGATATTTCGCCAGCGAGAGCGTGGGCCTTGCCAGTTGGATAAACTCCACCTCCGGACAGTCGAAACCCTCCGAGAAGATATCCACATTCACCAGCACATCCAGCTGCCCCTTGCGATACGCCTCCACCATCTGCTGTCGCTCCTTGGCAGGCGTCTTCGCATCAATCACCACGCAGTTCACGCCATGCCCCTGATAGTAGTCAGCGATATGCTGCGCATGCTGTCGGTCGATGGCATACACGATGCCCTTCTTACCCTGTACGAACGCCTGATACGACAGATACAGGTGTTCGACAGATTCCGGCACATCCATCACCGTCGCCATCTGCTTCTGCTGATAGTCGCCGTCAGCCCCCCGTTTATCCAGCTTCGCCACCATCCTTAGCGCCTCACTCTCTGGCGCCGCCGACACATAGTCGAAGTCGCTGAGCCATCCCTTGTCGATGAACTGCTGGATCTGCCACGACTGGAGCATCACGTCAAACAAGTCCGTAAACGTCGCCCCGTTCAGTCGGCAGGGTGTCGCCGTCAGTCCCAGGAACTTCGCCTTTGGCCAGCGATCCCACAGCTGCCGGTAGGTCTTTGCCACCGCATGATGCGCCTCGTCGATCACGATCAGGTCAAAGTCTTGCGCCTCAACACCGCTGTTTCCTGATGCCAGCCGCTGCACGCTCTCCACGGTCACCCGGTCCTCATCCACTCTGGCTTTGATCTGCGCTATCAGTTCCCGCCGATGCGCCACCACCAGCACCCGCTGGAAGCGCTTCACCACCTCTGCCAGCAGCACCGTCTTACCCGTGCCTGTCGGCATCTGCACCATCACGCTCCGATGAGCAGCCAGTGCCTCCCCGACCCTAGTCATCATCTCTATCTGATAATCCCGTAACATCATGCTATTATTCACATAGAATTCCGCCAGAATTCGCCTTGAATTCTTCAAGAATTCCCTTCGAATTATGCCGTAATTCTCCTCGAATTATGGCACTATTCTAAGATTTCCTTAAAACTCGCTCTTCACTCAATTTGGGCATTTTCCGCGTAAACGAAGGTTAAATACGTTATATTTTCATAAATCGGCACCCGAAAAGCCCCCGAAAAGCGACGAAAGTCGTCAACGGTTTTCTGTCGTCTCGTAACTTTGCAACTGCGTTGCCGATCCCCGTCGGCGGTCTTTCCAGGGGGTTCCCCAAGGGAGTGTATCTCTCCCTAACAGGTCCCCTTCAGAAGGGGGACCTTAGGAGAGGATACACGACCATCCCTTGGGAACCCCGTTACAAGCCGCCGACTCACCGCGCGGTGCCGGCGCCTGTTTGTTCAGCCACCTGGTTGTGGCTTGACAAGATGCCTGAGGCCCAAGTGTCGTAGCCGGCATCCTCAACCTGCTGACTCATCGTGAAGCGGTAGTACGACCTTGCCGTATGCTCCACCATGTCCAGGCTCTGCTGCAGCTCCTGAACATGTTTCTGCCGCAGCAATGCCACCGGCATCTGCTGCGCTTCTGAGTACGACACATACGGCTCCGTCAGCTTCGTTGTAAAATACGCCGACAGTCCGAATGCCAGATACACCCCTACTATATCATCATAATACAAATGGATAGTCTTTCCATCGTTCATCGCCTCCCGCAGCGAAATCACATCTTTCTCCATAACAATCCTAATATTTCGTAAAAGTCCTATAGCCCCCAGTTAAAGAATCGGTTGTCCATGATACGGCGTATGGCACTCCAGATAGGTCCCTTCTCTCTACGGCTGAAATTGCCCAGTTTCCGGAACCAATGCCACAACCACGTACCCTGTGGATAACCTTCCTCATCACAAGGGCCACCGTTCTGCTGCTCTTTCATCAGTTTATAAAAGCCAAACGTCACCATCACACCCAGAAATACCACAATATATGTCTGCACATCAATAGAAGCGCCAGCCTTCCAAGCCAGCAACCACGCCGCCACAACCAACAAGTTGATGAACAAGATAAATACAGCAGCCCCTAGATGCGAGAAGCCCATATCAATAAACAGATGGTGCAAGTGCGTACGATCAGGGTTAAATGGTGATTTACCGCGTAAGATACGCAACGTCATGACACGCAACGTATCAAAAACAGGAATACATAGAAATGACAGTGTCAGTGCCGTTAGGCTCACCCCTTGCTCCACAGCCATAGTGTCACAGCGCCCCTTGCTCCACAGCGTGTAGAATGTAAGCAGCATCAGCAATATACCCAACATCAGCGTACCCCCATCCCCAATAAACATCTTAGACTTCAGGCCAAACACGTTATGCATAAAGAACGGGATGAGTGCCCCAATGACAATCATCGTAAAGATGACCAGAATAGGATTCCAAACATTCCAGAACACCAGGCCAAACAGTCCACAAGCCATAATACCATAGCCCGACGAGAAGCCATCCACCCCATCGATCAGATTCACCGCATTAATAATGCCCACACCAGTCACAATAGACAGCGGCACACCAATCCATGGTGTAATCGTATGCACACCCCATAACCCATGCAGGTCATCAATATACACGCCGGTCAAGGCAATAAACAGTCCTACCAGCGACAGCTCCACTGCAAAGCGGAATGCCACCGACAAGCCCTTCATATCATCCCATGTACCAATGATAGCCATCACCGTCATTCCAATAAATCCCCACAAGATAAACTCGCTTCTCATAAACAGCGCCAGCACGCAGCAGCCCGTCAGGATACCCACATACACCACAGCCCCGCCCAACAAGGGAACAGGCACACGCTGCAGTTTCCTCGCATTCGGATTATCCACGATGTTATGTTTGATAGCATAATGCAATACAAACGGATAAACCACAGTAGAGGCAAGCATAGCCAACAGCCCACACAACACTGCTATTAAGAAATTTCCCATACAGTATCACTGTTAGTCATTACAATCTCCCATACATCTCAAGAGCCTGCTCTTTCCAGCGCTCATAGCCAGCCTCACCGATGACAGTGTCCATCTCAAACCTGTAGAAATCCTTCTGTCGGTGTTCCACCTTCTGCAGGGACTGCCGAAGCATCTTCACATGCACCCGACGCAGCAGAGCCACAGGCATCCCGACCAGTTCTGAGTAAGAGATAAACACATTCACCAGCATAGTAGTATAATAGGCCGACAGTCCAAACGCCAGATAAACCCCTGTCATCTGGTCAAAATAAAGATTGACGGTCTTTCCGTCATTCCCACACTCATTCTGTTCTACTAATTCTTTGTTTAACATACTATCACTATTTTATTCTTTTATGCATATCACAATAGGATTGTTTGTAATCAAATTCTTACTACGTAACTATGCAGTAAAATTTTCATAGGCATAAAACATTTTCTGGTAAGGCTATCAGCAAATCTCGCTCTCTCACTTTTCACTCACTTTACACTCACTCTTCCCTCACTTCATGCCAAGCCACCACATGAGAGTCGAGTGAAGGTTGAGTGGGGGCTGAGTGAGGGTAAAATGCCCTCCCCCATTCAGCTTCAGCCCTTTGTACAAAGGCATCTCAAGAAATCCGAGTGAGGGTAACAACAAAATTGCACTTCAAGCAATAAAGGTACGTATATTTTTTGGCAATGACAAGGTTCACCGAAAAATAACAATGCTAGTCGTTGAACTATTAACCTCGAATTGCACCATAATTAATCTCAAATTGTGGTACTTTACGATTAGGAGTAAATCTCCCCCCTCTCAGCACCTCGTATATCTTATAGAAATAGCGCAGGCTCAAGAAAAACACATTAGAATAAACTTTATTCTTTTTCATCGCCTTCAAATGTTCCCGCATAATCTGCTTCCTGCTGGCGAAGCCCGCTGTGGAGGCCCCCCCCATACGCATGGTGACGAAATCCTTGGGGATATACTTGATTCTAATCTTGTGGACAAAGATCAGCCTCAGCAAGTTCTCAAAATCCGCCGCAATCCGATACGATGTATCGAAAGCTCCGAACTGCTCATAGACAGACCGTTTACAATAAAACGACGGATGCGCCGGCATCATCCCAAACCGCATCATCCACCGCCTGAACACCGCAGACGAATAATACCTCACGCACTTTGTCAGATCCCCATCATCCACGAAATGGATATCCCCATAAGTCGCATCAATATCATTCTGGACAAACGTCTCTGCAATCGTCTGAAGCGCATCATCCGAGGTATAGAAATCATCCGAGTTCAGGATACCAATCACCTCCCCCGTTGCCATCTGCAGCCCAGTGTTCATCGCATCATAGATACCCTTATCCGGAGCTGACACGATTTTCAGCCGATCCCCAAACTGCGGTGCATATTCCTTGACGATCTCCAAGGTATCATCCTTCGAGCCCCCATCCTTGATGATATACTCGAAGTCAGTATAGGTCTGCCGTAACACGCTCTCGATGGTATCACGAACCGTCCGTCCGCTATTATAAGTCGCTGTAATGATGGAAATTTTCATTTACTGCTTCAAAAGGCTATTATACAAATCCAAATACTCCTGATAGCGGTCGTTCTTATTAAACAGTGCGACAGCTCGTTGGCGGCATAGGATACGACGCTCTTCCTGATTAGGATCATTACACAATTTTTGAATTCCCTCAGCCAAACTGTTCACATCACCTGTATCTACGACAAGCCCCGTCTGCTTATCGATTGCCTCAGGACTCCCTCCTGTACGATAGGTAATAACTGGTGTACCACAGGCCAAAGCCTCAAGATTTGTTGTCGGAAAATTATCTTCATAAGTAGGATTAACAAAGACATCTGCTGTGGAATAATATTGTACAAGTTCGTCTAAACTATTAGTTCTTTCTATACCAATGATACCAGAAGGCAATACTTTAATTTGTTTATTAGTCAAACCAATTAAAACAATCTGATAAGAATTATCCAGCAAATCTCTTAATAAGTAGAAATCTTTTAGTCCCTTTCGTGGCTCCCATACACTACAAACTCCCAAAACAATCTTCATATCATTCAAATGATTGGTTCTTGAAATAGCAGGTCTAAATTTATCTAAATCAATACCATTATGAATCATTTTAATGGAATGATTTCTCAAATGAGATTCATTTACAATATCAGCGAGCCATTGTGATACAGGAACAATGACCAATTTATCCAGAGAATTAAAGCTCTGTCTTTTCCGCACATAGTTCCTTTCACTTTTAGATAAAAAAAGGGATTGGGGATAAGTCTCCTTATGCTGACATTCTTTACAACCAAACTTCCATTTCTCACATGGTGCATATGTAAAACCAGCGCAATGGCCTGTTATCGGCCAACAGTCATGCAAAGTCCAGACCACAGGTAAATCTGATTTTGCCAGATAATCAAATAACAGTGGATAATTCAGGTAGTAGCCATGAATATTGTGCAGATGAATAATGTTAGGAGATATACGTTTTATCTCCTCCAACAATTTCCGAGTAGCCTTTTTAGAAGCAAGACCATGATTATCAAACAACCGTGACTGTAGCCCATGCCATCGCTCATCCCACATACTACCTATATGATATAGTTGCGACTGACTAGGATTAGCCCATCTGCCATAAGCAATATGACTCTCCCAGCCTTGAGACATGGCAAGCTGTCCTATTTCCTCAGCTATCCGGCCATGCGACCCCCAATTAGCTGTGATGTTAATTTGAAGCAATTTCTTTTCCATAGATTTCTCAAATAATCAATATCACAAGTTTCTTTTTAGTTAAGATTGTCACCCCTCATCTAAACCAAATGTTTTAATTCCACTATACTCTTTTAATTCTGATTTATCAAATACAGAAATAAATGGAAAATTAAAGGGGGTTGTACCTTCTTTATAATTCATTCTCTCAATACCCGCCCCCACATTTTTGTACCATAGAACAAGATGAACAAATAGAAATAAACACAATTGCACTCCTGCTCGAAATTTCCATTGATAATTTGCAATCATATAGGCAACAAATAGACAAAGGAAGGTTCTAAAGTAGAACTCTAAACGAGCAGCCACCAGATCGTTAAAACTTAATAAACAAAAAATTGCGTAACCAACAATACATATAGCTTTTGCATAATAGCCATCACTCCCCTCTTCCGGTTTATATAAAAGAATGGGGATAATTATCAAGATTCGCAAACCCATTCTCAGCCAAATATCAACACCACCTCCCTCCTGGTAATATATAATTCTTTCAAACGGCAAGAACTGAGCAATACTTATACCGACAAAAGATAATGTAGAAAGTCCAATAATGATATAAATAACCCATGGTTTATTATATATTTTTAAATGCATCAAAAATGGCAGAATCAAAACAATCACAAAAGACAGATGAATGAAACTGCCAACAATTACCCAGAAATAAAATGCCTTATTCTCATTTTCTTTAATCCTGTGATATAAAAACAATAATATAGACAGGCATATACCTTGACGGAATGCCCCTAAAGGACAACAAACAAGAAAGGTGTAACAATAGAAAATCAATAGGCTTAAACAGCTATATTCACAATCTCGTGCAAAAAAGCGATAAGCAAGTATCATGCAAAGTAATGAAACTAATGCAGAAAAGAAAATAAAATGTATCGAACATGCTTTAAAGAGTTGAGTTAATGCACCATAGAGTATATCTACCTCCATATAAATACTGGGATCTTCATAATATAAGAAATAGGTAAAATAGTCATCCATCTGGCCATACCGAAATACTGCAACAAAGGTCATTAAGAAGTATGAGAGATGAAACCACAATCGGCTCTTCTTACCCGAAAAGACCTCAATTCCGCTAAAAAAAAGTAAAATTAATAAAATTATCTGATACACGACTCAAACAGTATAAAAGAGATTATTCACAACACTATTATCTAATTTCCCCTACCACCATTCAACAGGTTCCAGATCACCCTATGATTTTTTAAATACTTTGCAAATAAAAGTATTATAGCAAATGTAATTAAAGGGGCAAAAAAATAATCTAACAAAGCACCAAGTAAAATCACGAAAGCATATCCAAAATAGTTTTTCAACGGATTCCAAGATTAATGAATGACAGCAATATATAAAAAAATGAGATCTTCATCCACCAGTGCGGTTTGTTGTCAATAGCAAGAAATCGACAACTGTACACAACAAAAGTAATCTTATACATTCTTACTGGCGCCATAAATCTACCTTATAAAGTATTTTTGTATGTTTTAAATATTTTTATCTCAAGCAAATTCGACTAAGTTCAAGATCCGAAAATTTGCCATATATGAAGACATTTCTCTTTCATGTTCATTAAAGCATGCCCTCAAAAAAATGATATCATAAAAAGAGTAAATGATGTATTGTTTACGCTATCAGTCTTCATACTTTACCACCGCGTTCAAAATAGAAAGAGAAGCAATCTTTATTTGTTAACCGAAAATAAATATATCTAAATGCAATAATAATTGGGGAACTCACTTTGTATAATACATCTACCAAAATATATTTACTCCAACGCCCGCGAGGAGTTTTTTCAATAAACAACAAAGGGTCATATTCAAAAGTCATTTCTTGGTCAATTTTCTGACTTTCATAATGACTTTCTATGCCACAATGTACTCCACTGCCATCATTACCCCAATTTCTTACTTTTGACACCTTAGGAAACACACAATATTTATTTTCTAACTGTAAACAATCTATCATCAACCCATCTCCATAAACTCTGTTCCTAAATTTCATAGACATAAGGCTATTAAGAGATATGGGGCGAAGAAAGAAAAGTTTTATGCTCTTTTTCCATGAGCATAATATACTATCCCGATATTTTTCTGCCCCCATTTTTGTATAGGTAAACGGCTTGTCAAACCAGTAACCAGCTCCCCAACAGGCGGCTTTCTTAAATGCAACAACATTAGAAGCAAAATCCATTGTTGCAATATCAGGATAAGAGTAGCCGCTAATCATCATTATTCTGTCATCGTCCTTATATTTTTCTAAGCCCTTATTAATATATTCTAAGAAATTGGGAGAAAACTCATTATCATCCTCACTATCAATATGCCTATCGAAATCTTTTTCTACGTCTCTCAGCAAAGTCTCCAAATTATCATCCTCATGACAAACACCATAGTTCCGGTTTCTTCGGACTACGTGCAGTCCTTTAAAAGCATTCTGCAGTTCTTTAAATCTCAGATATTCATCTATTTTCTTCCAGCCTTCTACATATTTCTCTGAAGGAGGATAATCTAATGCTACAAAAACTTCTGTTTTGTCAGCACCTGTACATTTCTCAAGTGACTCTATACAACGTTTAAAATGGTCGAATCTATTTAAAGTTGGTATTAAAACTGGGGCATATTGTTTAGTCTCCATAATACAATTATATTTCATTATAATATTATCTATAACTAGAAGTTTTACAGAAAGTAAGATTTTTTTACCCTTTGGCATTCCGTTTATCTATATCATGGGCTTGTTTTCGATGGTTTAAAAATATCATACCATCCTTACCTGGATGATATTTGAAGGAAAGCGCACCCTTATTTGCAAAGTGCAGCCAGATGGTAATCACCAGTAATATCGGACTGATGCAAATCAGGGCGATGAGTGATATCCAAAAATCGAAGAATCGTTTAAAAAAGTGCTTGTACATATTATTTATAAAGATAATCTGCCTCTCCCAACCTAAACGGCTCCCCATGTCCTGGGAAGACCATCTTTTTCTTATCGAGCGATTTTAGAAAAGGTTTTGTGATATTTTGAAAAACCTCCTTATCGCTCCCTGGTAACTTTAATATTGTTGGCATATGCTGAATTAGCGAATCTCCTGTAAATACACACTTGCCACCTAGAAAATAGATAGCACTTCCTTTGCTATGACCAGGTGTCGAATAACAAATCAAATTAATATCTCCCACTGATAACTCTCGGAAACTGTCAAATGTCTCATCAGCTATTAAAGCATATCGCTTGGCTGTTGCCAAAAACTCATCTCGCCGATTTCCTCCATCAGTGGCATCTCTAATTGTCAGAAGTATAGCTAATGTCTTGGGGTTATTTCCCTTTTCTGTTGAAATGGCATCTGCACAGGCTTTATGGCAAAACAACCATGAATCTATCTTCGATTGTAACCACTCAACGCCTATTGTATGGTCATAATGCTCATGAGTCAGCACAATAACGATTCTTTGAGTTCCATATTCACTAAATAAGTTTAACAAATCCTCGTTTTCGTTGGGGTCAATGACAATTCCAGTATTACCTGAAGGTATGAAGTACATGTTGGCATCTACCAATTCAAATGGAAATCTAAATATATTCCATTCTTTATCTCTATCTTTAACAACATATTTATACATTCGCTTAATATGATTCAATGACTATCCAACTGTTCTTAGAATGTTCAAATGCATCATAAAGCATCTGTGCCGCTTCTCCATAGTCTTTCGCGATATAATGATATCTCGGATTATCACACTCATATGGTTTTATAACAGTTGGATATGAAATCTTACCTAAAGCCATTTTTGCCTCTGGATAATTGTCAAAGCAGAGTATTTTCTGGGGTTTCTCACTCATTTCAGTTCCTCCAACTTTTCATTAATATCATAAATCAGTTGCTTCGATTTCTCCCAGCCCAAACATGGGTCAGTGATAGATTTGCCATAAACACCGTCATCAACAGACTGATTGCCATCTTCCAGATAACTCTCTATCATCAGTCCTTTCACTAATTTCCTGATTGGTGCATACACCTTCATCATATCCAGTACTTCCATCGCATTGTCTATCTGACGCAAATACTGTTTATCTGAGTTGCTGTGATTGCAGTCAACGACAACTGCTGGATTCTCCACATTCCGGCTAGCAAAGCGGTTACAGATCTCCCCAAGATGTTCATAGTCACAGTTCCTGACAGCCTTACCGCCTTCTTCAAGGAATCCCCTTAACACTCCGTGTGCAAACTCGTTACCTTTAGACATGACCTCCCAGCCGTTAAAGATAAAATGGTGGGGATGCTGGGCCGTCTCTATGGCATTCAACATCACATTAATACTGCCATTGATTGGATTTTTCAATCCAACAGGAATATTCAGGCCGCTAGCAACCAATCTGTGTTGCTGATTCTCCACGGATCTTGCCCCAATTACAGCATAGCCCAATAAGTCTGCCAAATAGTGAATGGTCTCAGGGTAGAGCAATTCATCAGATGTAAACAGGCCGGTCTCCTGAACTACTTGCCTATGAACATTCCTCACAGCAGCAATTCCCATAGACAGGTCTTCTCCCTGCCCAATATAGGGCTGGTGTATCATACCCATATAACCTTTTCCTATAGTTCGAGGCTTACTGGTATAAACTCTGGGGACTATCAGAATATTTTCAGCCACCTCTTTCTGTATCTCACCCAATCGTGCTGCATATTCCAGCACGGCATCCATTCGGTCAGCAGAGCATGGGCCAATATTCAGCAGAAACTTTTCCGACTCGCCAGAGAAAATCTTTTTTATCTCCCTATCGAACAGCTGCTTCCTCTTGGTCATAGCCTTGCCCAAGGGATACACCTTGACAAGTTCTTCTGGCGTAGGCAATTTTTTTAGAAAATCCATGTCTTTAGAAAGCATTAAGTTCAACTTTATTGCCTAATTCTGCAGACATATAGGCTGCATAGATGATCTTAATAGTATCATATGCTAAAGAGAAACCAGACAACGGTTCTCGATCGTAGTACGCGCATTCCATAAAGTCACGCATCTCATCTGTATAGCCTCTAATGATTTCATCCTCTAAGAAAGGATTGTTCCATCCGGTCTTAGAAGGGAGCATCTCTGAGATATATACGTTATCCAAATTGTCCTCATCCAAGAAGTAAGTACTCATCAGATTGGACATGGTTAGATTGCAGTTGATAGCAGTATCATTGCAATACAATTCCACGTAGTTCTTACTTCCGCCCAATAGTGTGTCTGTTGCGATCACAACAGCTTTTGTCCCGTCTGTAAAATCAAGGATAATGGTACCAAAGTCCTCAACATCATGAGGCCTTGCTGCAATATGTCTATGCTCATATTCATCAAGTTGAGGTGTAATTCTGTCCATCACCCCTAAGACACTCTTTACCTTAATTTCCACGCCACGAGCTTCGGCCTCTTGCTGCTTCAACCACAAAATGGCAGACAAAGGATGAGCACCAGTTCGAATCATGGTTCCACCTCCGGTTTTACTCCATTCACCGGCTACTGGCGAACTGGATCCTTTCAAGCTCTCCTCTCCTTTCATAAAAAGAATTTTGCTCTTTTTCGCCCTAACAATCTCTGCTGTTTTACGGATTGCCGGTGCATACACAAAATTCTCGGCATACATAAATTTCTTACCACTCTTTTTGATGATGGTACGTAAATAGCGTATCTGTTCAAGCATCTTTAGATACATCACGCGCTTCGAAACCTTATCGCCAATAGGCTCTTCATCACCAGGAGTCCCAAAATAACCGGTCAGTGGCTTCTCACATATCACATGCTTACCAGCCAGCATGGCCTTCTCTATCATATCTTCATGTGCGTATGGTGGAGTACAAATGTCTATGACATCTATCTCAGGGTCGCTCACCATATCATCAAAGCTATACGATATCTGCTCAAAGCCATAGATTCTTTGAGCATTCTCTAATTGTTCCTTCCTGCGGGCAACAATAGTCTTAAGCCTAACAGGAACACCCGAGAAGCGTTTTAGAGCTTGGATATGCAATTCTGTAGCACGACCAGCACCAGCCATTCCGATAGTTACTCTATCCATATTTCAATAGTAATTATTTATAGAATTGGAACTTATATTGTTCAACGAAATCAGTGTCTTTCTTCTTGGTTGCAGCAATGGCGTCTCGTGGATGGGCATTAGCCAGCCCCGTGATCAAATATGAAGTATTGTATCCCCATGTCGGTTCCTGATCTTTCAATGCCAGCATATCACTACTAACAAGGTCTAAAATGGGCTCCACATGGTATTTCTTACCATTAAAATACCCTAACAGTGCTTCCAAATGGCAGTTTCCTGCTCCACGCCCCATACCATAATAGGTAGCATCTAGCATTTTGGCTCCTAGGTCGTAGGACTCAATGGTATTAGCGAAGGCGCACTGCTGGTTATTATGAGCATGAATACCCGTAATTTTTCCATAAGGTGACAGATTGTCAAGGAAATGCTTGGTAAGTTTACGAACCTCCTTAGGATAGAGCGCACCGTAGCTATCTACAATATACACACCCATCACTGGACTTTTTGCCAGCATCTCCAAAGCTCTGGAAAGTTGCATCAATGTACATTTTGAAATGGCCATCAGGTTGCATGTCACTTCATAGCCCTGCTTGGCGGCAAACTCTATCATTTCTATGGCCTCCGGGATGGTCTCTATATAGGTGGCCACACGGATCAGGCTCAGCGGACTCTCTGTTTTCTTACGGATGTCGTTCTTGAAATCACAACGCCCCACATCTGCCATTGCACATAGCTTCAGCCTAGTAGAATTTTCACCCACGATGTTATAAATGTCCTCATCAGATGCAAATTTCCACTTCCCGAATTTGCTTGGGTCAAACATCTTCTTATCTGCTCTGTAGCCGAATTCCATATAATCGACACCAGAAGCCACGTTGGTTTCATAAACCTTCTTCACAAACTCGTCTGTGAAGAAGAAGTCATTCACCAATCCGCCGTCACGGATTGTGGCATCGACGATCTTGATTCCTTCAATATTTCTCATGACGGTTATTTTTGTTGCTCGTCAACCTTTGATTTGATGAATTCTATTAGATTACCCGTTATCCTTAATTGGGGATTCTCAATATCCTCCACTTCAAACTCAATGTCATACTCATCCTCAATAGTAGAGATAAACTGAATGAAAGCCATAGAGTCTATGTAACCAGCCTCAATGTAGTTGAGGGTCATAATATCCACATCTTCAGGTACGGTATATTCTCTTTGGATATACTCTGTAACAAAATCCTTAATATCTGTCATACTCTTACTTTTTACTTGTCTAAACCTACGTTTGTAATATGCTCCAATATACGGTTACGCTGTAATTTACCCATAGCGTTCTTGGGCAACATATCAACAAAGAATATCTTATGTGGCTGCTGGAAATCCGCCAGGTTACGTGCGCAATATGTTTTGATGGTTCGCTCTGTCAACTCACAGTCATCTTTAACTACAACAGCCAAAGCAACGACCTCTCCAAGTCGCTCATCAGGATAGGAGAAGGCTGCACATTCGGCAACGGCTGTCAACTGGCTTACCACTGCATCTACGTCATTGGGATAAACATTGATAGCACCCGTGATTATCAGTTCCTTCTTACGACCTGCAAAATAGAGATAGCCATCCTCGTCCACATAGCCTAAGTCACCAGTACGGAAGAAACCATCAGTAGTAGCCAAGTCCATCATATTCTTCAACTTATAATAGCCTTTACAAGTCAACTTGGATTTGACAGCTATTTCTCCGACTTCTCCTGTAGCACACTCAGAGTCCTCATCATCTCTCAGAATTTTCACTTCTGCCTCGTCAAAAGGCCGTCCTACAGATTTCTGCTTGTTACGAGCTGTCTGGAAGCAAATATCTGTTGCTGTTGATGTTTCTGAGGTTCCATACATCTCGTGGAATTCACACTGCAATCTGTCTATCAGTTCCAACTTGACTTTCTCCTCCAACAGAGCAGAAGATGAAACAATGGTACGAAAACTATCAATGCTCTCGGAATTCTCCTGCTTCAACAGTTCAATAATCTGGGCCAACTGTGCAGACACAGCAATAGTGAAGGTCGGTTTCTGCTCTGCTGCACACTTCAACCATAATGCAGGCGTGAAGCGAGGCAACAGAATAGAGGTCGCACCAAGTAACAACGGCATAATTACCAAGCGCTCTGCCAATGAATGATACAGGGGGGTTGCGGCCAATATTCTATCATCATTGGTTAATCCATAAACACGGATATGAGCCAAAGAGCGATCCACCTTGTTCTGCTGGCTGATATCAATAGGCTTGGGTGTACCAGTAGAGCCAGAAGTCATCGTCAGAATCAAGCTCTCATCACCCTTGATGTTTTCACAGGCAGAACGGGTGGTCGGCATTGTTGCCACTTCACTGAAAGGATAAGCACCTTCGAATTCGCCATCCAGGCAAACGGTAATTCCTGGTACATCTATACCGCCCTTTTTCGCACAGTCCAAAAGGAATGACTTACGAGCAATCAAGTGCTTCATGTCACCAGACTGCATAGCCACCTTAATAGAGTCGAGGGGTAGCGTAGGATTCAGCGGAACCAAGCACACACCTAAATCTGCCGCAGTGAAGAACAAAGCTACAGACTCAATGCTGTTATTCATCGGGATAGCCACATGGTCGCCATATTGAACACCTTTGTTTATAAGGAAGTTGGTATATCGGCTTACAAGATTTGCCATCTCTTGATAGGTGGCAGTTTTTCCATCGCACCAGATCGCCTGCTTTTCAGGCATTTCTGTTGCATTCTTATAGAACAAATCAGCTAATTGGCTTCTCATATCAATCGTACATTTGTAATTCTGGAATAACTAAATCTTCTGTCTCAAAGCAAAGACTGCCCCAAGAAAGACCTACACCAAATGAACATCCTACATTTGTATACTTGCCATGACGCAAATGTTCTGCACAACCGATGACCATAGTAAATGGAATACTGCAAGCTCCCGTATTACCAAAATCACGCATCACCACAGGTGCCTTCTCTGGATCAATCTTCAATTTTTTGATAATCTTCTTCACCATATAGAAGTTGGCTTGATGGAAGAAGAAATAATCTATCTCGTCTTTCTCCTTACCTGCAAATCCCAACACAGCATTTGTTGTCTTTGGTGCAGTCTTCAGGGCAAATGAGAATACCTCCATACCCTTCATAAAGGTATGCAGGCGATTCCTCTTCACGTTCTTTTCATACTCCACCAATTTTAGGCTATCTTCTGTCACTGGACTTCTTCGGCCTCCATCAGGAACGATGATTGCATCATAATCCTTTCCGATAGTCCCTAAGTCGCAATAGATAGGAGCCGCAGTAGGATCATATTCAAAAGCAGTAGCCGTACCAACATCACTGAACAAAGGATACCCCGTCTTGTCATAGTAGCAAGCCTCTGCAGATCCTTGAATACCATTGAGTACCAGTGCACGCTTGATAAATCCTGTCTGAAGCAGCGAGCAGGCATTGGTCATAGCGTATGTCCAGCCCGTACATCCTAAAGTCATATCAAACGACATGCAAGATTCAGGTAAATCCAGTTTACCCTGTAATACGCAGGCAGTATCTGGCTGGATATAGTCCTTGGAAGGGGAACCAAATATGAGCAGATCTATGGATTCACGCTCCCATCCTAGTTCCTCCAGCAGTTTTTCAGCAGCTCGTTGCGCAAAGTCAGCACATGTCTGTCCTTCTTTGGCCACATGACGACGTTCAACGCCAATACTTGGTATGATATTCTCAAATTCGTTTTCATCAAAGTAAGGATACTCACTATTCTCCTCCACTTTTGACGGTGCGCAAGCCGCCAATCCCTTTATTCTTACGTTGTTTATCTTTATCTGTGCCATACATTATAGTATAAACTTCTTATTAACCAATATGGACGGTTGAAAAACCTCCATCTACTACCATATTTGTTCCTGTTATCCATCTTGCTGCGTCTGACAACAAATAAATCATTGCCCATGCAACATCTTCTGGCTCACCGAACTTCCTCAGCGGGTACTCTTTTTCCATCTCTTTCAGATGCTCTTCATTCTCAGTATCTCCATCATGTACAAGCGGCGTATTAATCATGGCGGGGCATACTGCATTAACTCGGATATTCTGAGGTCCAAGTTCCAATGCCGCATTCAGAACAAACGAACTGATGGCACCTTTGCAGGCTACATACATGGAATTACCATTAGTAACACCGCCAAGAGCCGCCATAGAGCTTGTAAAGACTACTGACCCGCCTTTATTGATTTTCTTCTTTTTAATCATTTTCTGAAGAAGAATAATTGGTGCTATCGTATCTGCCTTTAAAAGAGTTGTGAAGTCTGTCTCATTGATGAATTTCAATGGTTTAACAATTCCAATGCCTGCATTATTTACAAGACCATCAATACTATGAATTTCCGCAATCATTTTATCAACACTTTCCATATCTGTAAGATCACAGACTATGTACGAATGATTACCAGATTCCATCAAGCCTCGTGTTTCCTGCAAACGCTGTTCATTACGGGCAACTGCAATCACAGTCGCGCCCATCTTTGAACACTCCACAGCAGCCGCTCTTCCAATCCCTGAAGATGCTCCTGTCACTAAAATTGTTTTCCCTACTAGGGAATATGGATTATACATGATTCTATTTTAATAAATTATCACATCAGGGCATACAATGTTGTCTGTACAAAAATATACAGAACCCCATGATAGTCCGACACCAAATGCACAAGCAATGCTTTTTATTATTCCTGTAGAATAATCATTATGACATTCCGAGCATATAGTCAGTGGAATTGATGCGCTTGTTGTATTGCCGTAATTCCTTAAACTTGTAGGTGTCTTTGCCTTATCAACTTTCAATTTCTTAGCTATTTTGTCAACCATCATCAAATTTGCCTGGTGAATAACCAGCTTATTGATGTCTTCCAAGTTAACATTAGCATATTCGCATAGTTTCTTGATACTCTTAGGGGGAACAGTGATTCCAAATGAGAATACACTAAGACCATCCATTGTATCAGCATTGCCACTAACTTCCAGCTCACCCGAACGCATTTTCAATTCATCGGCCCAAGACTCAGCTGTATGAGGATTCTTAGCACCTCCATATTGACGTACTAGTGACCACCCATCAGTGCTTTTCGTTCCAATATGGAAATAAAGAGGTGTAGCCTTCTCGTCATATTCCAAAGCAACTGCTGTACCACAATCACCGAAGAGAGGCTTGCTCTCTCTATCTTTTGCATAGTTCCATGCAGTGCTTATATCACCATCAAACATAATAACACGTTTGAGGTCTCCACGACTCATCATGGAGGTAATTGCACTTAGAGCAACTACCCACCCTGGGCATCCATGGAAAATATCAAGCACAAGACATTCTTGGCTCAATCCCATTTTCTCATGAATAACGAAGCCTGTCGGGTGATTAATATAGTCAGGCATTTGGGTAACATAGCCAATGGCATCTATGGTGTCTTTTTCCCAACCAAGATCGGCAATGAGTTTTTCTCCTGCTTTCAAACAAAGATCTGATGCGGTTATTCCGTCTGTCACGACATGACGACGTTCAATGCCTGTAGTCTCTATAACTTTCTCAGCTTCTTCCGGGGTGTAAAAAGGAATATCCCTGTTTTCCTCCACTTTAGGAGGAACACAGGCAGATATTCCCTTTATCGACACATTGGGTATAGTCAGAAAAGCCATATTTTAAGCTTTTGCTTTTACAGCGTTAAACAAATCCTCAACAGTGTTAGAGTTACGAATCTCGTCCCCCTTAATAGTAACATCGTACTCCTCGTCAACCATGGCAATCACACTCAGAGCAACGAGTGATGACCACTCGTCCAAATCTTTAAAAACTGTAGCTGCATTGATTTCAGATGCATCGGTGTCATCAAACTGATCTGCGAAATTCTCAATAAAATCCTTCAATACCATAATCCTTAAATTTTGTTTAATTAATATTTTAATTTAATAGCCGGGTTACCAAAAACGCTATCTCCATCTTTTACATTTCGCATTACTACACTTGCTGCACCTACAACGACATTATCTCCGATTTTCTTATGAGGGATAATCATTGATTTGGGATTCATTTCACTACATTCTCCTACCTCTGAATAACCACCCATAAAAGCAGCATTAAGTAATGTTCCATAGTCTTTGACCACTGCATCATGTCCAATAACAGAAAATGCATGCATTATCACATGTTTACCGAGTATTACATTATCTGACACAATAGTCCATCCACCTATAAACGAGCCCTCTCCAATTGAAGCAGTTTCCAGGACCTCAGCATTAGGTGAGATGTAAGTATAAAAATGCCCACCTTTTGCTTCTACAATTTCTGCATAATGTTTTCGCCAATGAGGATCACCCATTGCTACAAAGAAGATATCATCTGGTTGAATAATATAATCTTCTGGTGAACAAATAATAGGAGGGAAGTTACCTCGTAAACCATCAAAAGCATCAGTTTTACTATCTAAAAAACCTTTGACATTCAAATTGCCTTCTTGCACTTCTTTTGTTTTCCTAACAGCTTGATACACTTCTCGCCCCCAACCACGAGCTCCTATTATTATTAAATGTTTCATATCTACTTAATAGTGTGCAAAACTAATTCCGCTATCTCCATAACATCACCCATTGTCATTCTCACATGCAACGGCAAGCAAAGAATCCTACTTGCAATATCCTCAGACATAGGCATCGGTACATAAGGAAGCAACTTCGTGAAGGTATTCACGCTCGGATAGAAATACCTACGTGGAAAGATATTCTCTGCATTAAGTGTTGCAACGACCTTCAAAGCCGTTTTTTCATCCTTGAAGATAACTGGGAAATAGCTATAGTTACTACCTGTCGTTATCTTTTGGAAACGAATCTCGGGGTTCTGGCTGAGTATCTCCTTATATCGTGTATACTTCTCCTTGCGGTCTGCCAGTGCTTTGTCCAAATACCTTAAGTTAGCAATACCAATAGCAGCATGTGCTTCTGTCATCTTGCCATTGAATCCATCCTCCACAATGTCTGCATGGTTCTGAAAGCCAAAGAAACGGATACGACGAAGTTTCTCGTCAATCTCCTTGTTTAAGGTAAATACACCACCTCCCTCAGCAGTATTAAGCATCTTGGTAGCATGGAAACTGGTTACAGATATAGTACCCTGTTTAAATACGCTTTCGCCTTTATAGGTGGCACCTACAGAATGGCAGGCATCATAGACGACAGGGATGTTATGCGCCTCAGCGACTGCATCAATGGCCTCAAAGTCGCAATTGTTACCAAAAACGTGAACAGGCATAATGGCCACAGTGTGGCAGGTTATCTTCTCTTCAATCTTAGAAGCATCCATGTTCAAAGTCTCAGGGGCAATATCAACAAATACAGGGGTGCAGTGTTCCCATATAATAGAACTTATAGTGGCAATGAAGGTAAATGGTGAAGTAATAATCTCGCCCTGCTTGCCAATAGCCTTGATAGCCATCTGGAGTGCAAGCGTACCGTTACAGCAACTCACCATCTGAGGCACTTTCAGGTAGTCACATACTTCTTTTTCAAAACGTTGTACTAGCGGACCATTATGCGTCATGATACCGCTTTCCCAAATACCCTGCATCAGCTCGTTGACTTCCTCAAGTGGTGCCAACGTAGGCATCGTAACATAAATTGGTTTTCTCATATTTCGCTATGCTTTATTTACATCAATATTTGCCAACTGTTCAAACTGTTCGACCAGTTGAGCCTGGCGCAACAACGTTTCATAATTAGTTATACGAGTATTTGTATATTCAATACACTTGCAGAAATGCAAAATAGATTTTTTAAAGGCATCGTCTGCAGGAAGAGTGCGCTTCTCTTCCTCATTTCCTTTGCGGATGACAACCTCGGGAGCAAAACCTGCTGGTGCAGTAAGAATGCGGTTGGTATAAAGTGTTCCTTTGCTGCACCACACTTCTAACTCGCACTTGTAGTTGTGGTCCATACCAAAAGCCAATTGAGCAGTAATTCCTTTGTCATTTACCAAAGCTGCACTTCCATACATATCTACGCCAAAGCCGTCAATATCGTTGCTCTGTGCATATTTCATCTTTGCTGTAGGTCCTAAGAGCATAGAGGCATATTTAAAGGTGTAGCCACCACAATCAAGCAATGCGCCACCGCCTAAAGATTTGTTGTATCGAAAATCATTCTGCGCCCTCATTGGGAAACCAAAAGAGATTCTGTACAAACGTACATCGCCTATCTCTCCAGATCTTATAATATCATTAACAGCCTTCAACTGGTCATGGAATGCGAACATATAATTCTCGTGCACCGCTAGGTTTTTACTATCAGCTTCCTGCAGCAGTTCCTGTGTATTGGCAAATGTCGTGGTGCAAGGCTTTTCTACAAAAATATGCTTTCTTGCATTGAGTGCCACCTTGGCCCACTGATAATGTAGGCCTGGAGGTAGAGGCAGGTAGACAGCATCAATATCACCCGATTCTATCAGATTTCTATATCCTTCATATATCTTACCACCATAGCTATCTGTGAAAGCTTGGGCTTTGACTCTTTCTTTTGCCAATATCTCATCTGTAGCGCCATCGAACTCATCTTTGTTAGCAACAGCCACGCCAGCATATTCGAAACATTCAGCCTCTTTCAAAGCAGGGAGAAACCTACGGAAGGCTATTTCGGATGGACATATTATTCCTATTCTTTTCATTACTTGCTATATTTTAAGGCAGACAGGATGCTACGCGCCTGAATATTCAGGTAATTGTTAAACTTCAGGAAGTGGTTAATCTGATGGAGCGTCATCCATGTATAGTGCTCAGGCAGTTCCTGCGGCAAGTCCTTACTTGCCTCTACTATCATATTGCGGTTCTGCTCACGGAAGAAACGTCCACCTTCTTCACTCTGCAAAACATCATAGAGAATCTGTTCTTTCTTGGCATTTATTACATAATCATAAAATGCAGGTCGAATATCTGGGTTCTCTGGTATTCTTCCTGTCAAGCATTGTACTGTAGGAGCCAACTCCATCACGTCATAATTCCCACACTCTAACTTTGCCTGAACTAAGAAGTGATAGATACCACCAATCTTACGAACAATAAAAGCACAAAGACCTTGCTGCAGTGGTTGTACTAGTGGTTGGCACCAACTAGTTACCTCGCGATTTGAGATACTAACCTTGACACCTATAACTCGGAAATACTTTCCTTCATCATTCGTAATCTCTGTCTCCGAACGATGCCATCCCTCTAGTTTGTCAATAGGTTTGTTGCTTACGAACAAATCATATCGAGACTTTAAGCCTGAGAGCCAGGACAAAATTTGAGGCATAGTATGAATACCCTCTTGCATACGAGCAGATTTCAACATATCACGGCCAAAGTCAGAAAGGTTCGACAAGTTGGTTAGTGGTGTGATATAGTCAATATATTCGATACCAGACAAAACAGTGCGGGTATCCATATTCACCATATTGTCGGTATGCATAAACTCCTTAATCTGACCAAGAGTCATCCAACGGAAATCGGGTAATACCTTAATCTCTTCATCCACCTTAATGATGATATTGCGGTTACGCTTGCGAAGGAAACGAGCACCTTGTTCTGATTGAAGCTGATCAAGAAGTACATTTTCCGGCTTGACATTTACAAAGTAATCCAGGTAAGCAGGTTTCTTTCCCTTATGCACCTGAGAGTAGTTGCTCTTAGTGGCTTGCAAGGTCGGACTAATCTGAACACAGTTCACATTGCCAGGTTCTATCTTGGCTTGCATCAGGAAATAAAGGGTGCCGTTAATCTCCTTAGTTAATATACCCAAATAGCCAATCTCTGGCTGATTGATGATGGGCTGGTCCCAACTGTGATTAGTGCCATAATCTGTTTCAACATGGATGCCTTGAATCGTAAAAAAACGTCCTGAATTGTGTCTGAGACTTCCATCCTCATCCACGTACCACCCCTTCATTTCTGAAAACGGAATCAACTGTACTTCCACCTGCACCTCTCGGTTGCGCAGGGCTATCCACTCGCGCAGCGACTCGGTACTGTTGATAAGATTATCTGTTGTTAATAGGGAATGTATCATATATACTATCGTTAGATCTTATACAATAATTTAAAAAAACGCTTATACACATATCGTTTACTCCTTAACAACCATAGCTGCCACTTATACCCTTTACTTTCCGTTAATGGTGAAATATTATAATTCATGAAATCATTATGCAAATTGCTCTGGGCGAGATTTATGACAAATGGGATGGAGTTCTCTTTTTCCATCAAAGTTTTTCTTAAACCCTCCAATGAAACTTTATTGGCTTTGTACACCATATCTGGATTATCAATAATTCTATCTATTATTGCCTTAAGAGATTTATAGTCATCTATATTGAACTTAAAATAACCGTCTTCCCCAAAAAAATCATTGATATTTGTACATCCACAATAAATAGGAACACATTGAGCCAAGATGGGATCAGCAAACTTTTCCGTCCAATAATACGGTATGGTACTATTTTCAATACAAATATGAAAACGATATGGAAGCAATGCATCCGCTTTGCAATCCACGAAATGGAAGCCCTTGCCATATACATCAATCACACCTGGGTAATCCTTTTGAAGACGTTCAATGACAGCCATCCTACGGTTGTGACCGGGCATCATCCTCTGATTGGACGAAATAATAGATATTAACTTTGTCTTCTTAGGCTCTAACGAGGCTAGTTCTTTGAATGAATACCTTTCTTTATTAGTACTAAAGTTTAATCCCATCATCCATGTAACAAAACCATGATAAAGTAAACGATTTCTATGCCTGATTTTAGGATTTGAGACTACAATCTTATCAAACTGATCCGTAAATGAACGCGGACATGGTTGCATCATTGGGGGTTCTGTACACAAATAGATCACATTACCAGCCCGACACTGAAAGTTAAATTTCTTAGGAAGGTTCTGCTGGACTACAACACAGTCCCAAGGTTTGTCCTCTTCACTATTAAAACAAATATCATATTCCGACTCTGGGAATCTCGTTTTATCCCAATTAGCAAAATCTGGAGTGCGGTCTTTGCAAATAAAGTTAATATGTACCATCGGTGTATTATGTTTGAAATCTGTGTAACTATCTTTTCAGAATTATATTATTAATATAAGATATAAAGATTTGTCTTGTACTAGCTTCCAGAGAATAATAACATAATGTCATGTTTATCATTGTTATGATAGTGGTAGATACTAATAATTTGAGAAATGGGGAAACTTCTATAGTCGAAAACCAAAAAGAGAATGGAACAAGAACGACAAACACTACAAAAAATGGTTTATATAATACATCAATAACATCTTTCATCTTTACTGACGTATAACGGGCCATATAATGCAATTGTATACCGAACATAAACGTATCCATTAATACTACAAACATTATTGCAATAACAGGACTAACAGATAAACTTAATGCTATATAACTAGATAGAACCGTCATAATTGACAAAATTGACATCCAAATTTGATTCTCCTTGATTTTACCTACTGCAACCAATGATCGATAAACAGCCTGTGAAGAAGACACAATTAATATTTTCAACATAAATACCTGAACAAATAATGCTGAGAATACCGGTACATTATCTCCCAACCATAGATGAAGAATATAATCAGCATTAGCAATCATCGGTAAACATACAAAAGACATAAGAAGAAATGTCAGCAAAACACAATATCGCAACAATGTCTTAAAGCGAATAGAGTCAGTATTAGCACTCTGAACAATCTGCGGCATGAATGCTGTTTGTACATTTGAGAAAAGTGAAGTATAGACATTAGAAATCTGCGTTACCACCCCCAGGGCTGCATTAAGTATTACTCCGTAAAAAATATTAAAAACAAATGATATTCCTTGATCACGAAAAACTGTGGCTCCATTTCCCAAGACTGTCCAAAGAGAAAAAGAAAGAACTTTCTTATATTCATTGTTGACCTTGGGAGAATAAAATCTAAAAGCAGACATCCCTATACGACAGCGACAATAAATATAGTAAAGTAACGTAATAGTTGAAGTCATTGCCAAAAACAGCCAGCAGAAAACTATTAATCGGTTAGCAAAGAAGGACAATAGAAGTGTTATCGTCAATTTGGAAAGGACTTCTACTATCGTAATCCATGCATAAAATTCCATCCGCTCATGAGAAATAATGTAGGCCGTATAAGGCACTGCTATCATTGATACTGCTACTGTGAGTACAGATAATTGGTAAGCATAAACTGTAATACTCTCTTTGCCTAGAGGAATATTCAACTGAGTGTTCACAAGCCATAAGCCAATTGTTTCCGCAGTAATGACAAACAATAATATTATTAAAAAGTTAATAACAATGCTAATATCAAGATACTTATTCTCCTGCTCTTTATTATTAGCACCTATTTCAACATTTAGAAATCTTTGGATAGATCCTGCTAATAAATTTCTTAATACCGAAAAAAAAGCAATAACGCCCCCTACAATATTATATATACCAAAATCCTCAATTCCAAGTAACTCTAAAAAGACACGAGAAGTATAAAAAGTTACTAATATGGAAATAAAGGTTCTAATATATAAATATAAACTGTTTTTAGCTATCTTCTTATTACTTTCACGCATGCTAATATTTTGAGAGATTCAAACAAAATTCTACCATAGCATCTATGTAGAAATATATTGCAAACTCTCTTTATACCATTCGAATAATTTCTGGACGCCATCCCCAATCTCAACTTTATGCGTCCAACCAAGTGAATGGAGTTTTGACACATCAATCAGTTTGCGCATGGTACCATCGGGTTTCGAAGCATCGAACTCCACTGTTCCCTCAAACCCAACTGCCTTAACAACCAGTTCAGAAAGCTCACGGATGGTAAGTTCCTTTCCTGTGCCGACATTGATGTGGCAATTACGGATCTCTCCCAGTTTGGGGATTGCACCACCACGACCTGCAGAGTGATTGCGATCAACAGCGCCATCTGTTGAAGCACCATAATGGACTGAAGAGTACTTCTCAATGCCGATGATATCGCTGAAGTTGACATTCAACAGCACGTGAACAGAGGCGTCTGCCATGTCTTCACTCCAAAGGAACTCTCTGAGGGGGGTGCCTGTTCCCCAAAGGACAACGCGATTGTCATAGATCCCATACTTGGCTAGAACGCTGAGGACTTCTTCTTTGGAAGCTTCGCCGGTGAC
>CADCFA010000015.1 GCA_902800595.1 uncultured Prevotellaceae bacterium
TGGGCTTGAACCAACGACCCCCTGATTAACAGTCAGGTGCTCTAACCAACTGAGCTACTGAAGCAGGTTTTGCTGTTAAGCGGGTGCAAAAGTACGGCGTTTTTTTGAAACTACCAAACTTTTCGGCAAAAAAATTATCGAAAACCTATATTTTTTGCAAAAAAAGCTAAGAAAAGGGCGTTTTCTTAATAGAAAGGTGTAATTTTGCAGCAAAAATAAAAGTAAAAAGGTAAAAAAGTAAAAGAGGAAAATATGAAAAGATACTTCGTACCGCTGTTGATGCTCTTCTTTGTGGCACTGACGGCTTCTGCACAGAAGAACAAGGATCATAACTTCGAGGTGGGTAAGCATCTGGATATCTTCAATCAGGTGTATAAGAACCTTGAGTTGTTGTATGTAGATACGCTGAGTCCTAAGGAGATCATTGGTACAGGCATCAATGCGATGTTGCGTAGTCTGGATCCTTATACAGAGTATTATGCGCAGGATGAGACCAAGAATCTGCGCATGATGCTGACGGGCAAATATGCAGGTATCGGTGCGCTGATCCGTCAGCATCAGAAGTTGAACCGCATCGTGATCGATGAACCCTATGCTGATATGCCGGCTGCTGAGGCTGGACTGAAGAAGGGCGACGTGATTCTGAGTATTGATGACTCGATGATGACTGATAAGAGTGTGAGCTACGTGAGCGAGCATCTTCGGGGTGAGGCTGGTACGAGTTTCCTTTTGAAGGTGATGCGCCCTTCAACGGGCAAGCTGATGAGCTTTAAGATTACACGTCGTAACATCAAACTGCCTGAGTTGCCTTATTATGGCATGCAGGATTCTACGGTTGGCTATATCAACCTGAACTCCTTTACTGAAGGATGTTCGAAGGATGTGCGCAGGGCACTGATCGACCTAAAGAAGCAGGGTGCCACCTCGTTGGTGCTCGACCTGCGAGGTAATGGCGGTGGCTCTGAGCAGGAGGCTGTTGATATCCTGAACCTCTGGTTGCCGAAAGGCGTCATGGTGGTGGAGAACCGAGGTAAGATCAAGCAGGCTTCGAAGGAGTATAAGACGCGTGTGGAACCGCTTGACACAGTGATGCCTCTGGTGATACTGGTCAACGGCGAGACGGCTTCTGCCAGCGAGATTACCAGTGGTGCCATACAGGATCTGGATCGTGGTATAATATTAGGTACGCGTACGTACGGAAAAGGTCTGGTTCAGGTTCCTATCGATCTGCCCTATAACACAAATATGAAGGTGACCACCTCGAAATATTACATCCCCAGTGGCCGTTGTATCCAGGCCATCAACTACAAGAAGGGCAGTGGGGGCTATCGTGAGCATATCCCTGATTCGCTGACAAAGGTGTTCTATACCCGTAATGGTCGTGAGGTGCGCGATGGCGGCGGCATCAAGCCCGATGTGGAACTGAAGGGTGACACCATCCCCAATATCGCCTTCTATCTCACTGCCAGCGGTCAGGATTCTACCGAGGTGATGTTCGACTGGGTGGTTGAGTATATCGCCAAGCATCCAACGATTGCTCCAGCCAAGGAGTTTCATTTGGAAGACGCTGACTGGCAGGACTTTAAGGCGTGTGTCATCAAGAGCGGATTCACCTATGATCCTGTCAGCAAGAAGCAGTTTGCCGAACTGGTGAAGACAGCCAAATTCGAGGGCTATTACGAGGAGGCAAAGCCGGCTTTCGATGAGCTTGAGAAGAAACTGAACCACGATGTGGCTTTCGGTCTTGATCGTCATGAGCAGACCATCCGTCAGATTCTTGAGTCGGAGATTGTGTCGGCCTATTATTATCAGGCTGGTGCCATCGAGGCTGGTCTGAGAAATGACAAACAGCTTCAGGAGGCTATCCGCCTGTTGAAGAATCCGGAGGAATACAAGAAGATTTTGGCACCTGAGAAGCAAAAATAGAAGAATATTGAGCTATAGAGTATAAAAAAACGGCTAAATATTTGGTAGTTAGCGGGAAAATGCTTAATTTTGCACCCGTTCAGCGGAATGAGAGGCTCGAAAGAGTCTCTCATTTCACATTTAAAAAGTAATAGATGATTAATAAAGAAACGGTTGACATCAACTTCGCAGCTGATGACAGAATTGTAATTGAGATCGATCATGCCGATGGCGTATGGATTGACGATTGTGCAGAACTGAGCCGATTCCTTCAGGAGCGCCTGGGTGAGGAGCTTGGTGATTATGAACTCGAGGTGGGTAGTGCCGGACTGGGTCAGCCGTTCAAGGTGGCTCAGCAGTATGTGAATCACATAGGTGACACGATAGAGGTACTGACACTGGATGGAAAGAAGATGCAAGGTGTGCTGAAGGCAGTGGATGGTGACAGCTTTACCATCACTGTGCAGGAGAAGCAGAAACAGGAAGGTAAGAAGCGCCCCGTGCTGGTGGATGTCGATAAAACCTTCCAGATGAATGGCGTGAAGTATGCCAAGTATCAGCTGGCGTTCAAATAAAAGACAGGGCGCCTTTGATGGTGAAAAGTAAAAAATAAAAAATATAGAAATGGCAGTTAAGAAAGATGCGAAAGGTATCTCAATGATTGAGACCTTTCAGGAATTCAAAGAGACAAAGAACATTGACCGCACCACTCTGGTGAGCGTGTTGGAAGAGAGTTTTCGTAATGTCATCGCAAAGATCTATGGCTCTGACGAGAACTTTGACGTGATTGTGAACCCTGACAAGGGTGACTTCGAGATTCACCGTAACCGTATAGTGGTTGCTGATGGTGAGGTGACTGATGAGAACAAGGAGATTGAGCTGAGCGAGGCTCAGAAGATCGAGCCTGACTATGAGGTAGGCGAGGAAGTGTCGGAAGAGGTTGAATTCGCTAAGTTTGGCCGTCGTGCTATCCTGAACCTGCGTCAGACGCTGGCTTCTAAGATCCTCGAACTGGAGCACGATTCTCTTTACCAGAAGTACAAGGACAAGGTGAACACCATTGTCAGCGGTGAGGTTTATCAGATCTGGAAGCGCGAGGTGCTGCTGATGGACGATGAGGGTAACGAGCTCCACCTGCCGAAGGGCGAGCAGATTCCTTCAGACAACTATCACAAGGGTGAGACCATTCGCGCCATCGTGAAGGAAGTGCAGAATGAGAACAATAACCCCCGTATCATCCTCTCACGTACCAGTCCTATCTTCCTGGAGCGCCTGTTGGAGGCTGAGGTACCTGAGATCAACGATGGTCTGATTACCATCAAGAAGGTGGCTCGTATGCCTGGAGAGCGTGCGAAGGTGGCTGTTGAGAGCTACGATGAGCGCATTGATCCAGTAGGAGCCTGCGTAGGTGTGAAAGGTAGTCGTGTGCATGGTATCGTTCGCGAGCTCTGCAACGAGAATATCGATGTGATCAACTACTCTTCTAACACACAGCTGTTTATTCAGCGTGCCCTGAGTCCTGCAAAGATCTCAAGCATCACTATCGATCAGGAGAACCACAAGGCAGAGGTTTATCTGCAGCCCGAAGAGGTATCTCTGGCCATCGGACGTGGTGGTATGAATATCAAACTGGCTTCTATGCTGACAGAATATACTATCGATGTATTCCGTGTAGTGAACGAAAATGAAGCTGATGAGGATATCTATCTGGATGAGTTCTCTGATGAGATCGACCAGTGGGTTATCGATTCTATCAAGGCCATTGGTCTGGATACAGCCAAGGCTGTTCTTAACGCTCCGCGTGAGATGCTTATTGAGAAGGCCGATCTCGAAGAAGAGACCGTTGACCATCTGCTGAGTGTGCTCCGTGCAGAATTCGAGTAATTGTCAAATTGTAAATCGTCAAATTGTAAAATAGATGGGTGTTAGATTAAATAAAGTATTAACAGAACTCAATATTGGACTTCAGACAGCCATCGACTATCTGAAGAACAAGAAGAGTCTGGGTGACATCAAGGATGACGCCAATGTCAACACCAAGATTTCTGATGAGCAGTACGATGCACTGGTCAAGGAATTCAAGGGCGACAAGGATGTGAAGACCCAGGCAGGGATGATCTTCCCGAAGAAGAAGGATAAACCCAAGGTAAAGCCCGAGCCTGAGATGGTGAAGGAAGAACCGAGACAGACATTTACCCCATTGGGGAAGATCGATCTCGACTCGATCAATAAGCCTTCATCCAAGGAGAAGGAAGTTCCCAAGGCTGAGCCAAAGCCAGTAGAGGCGCCAAAGCCTGAGCCTATAGCAGTAAAACCAGAACCCGCAGAAGTGAAGCCCGAGCCGAAGCCCGAACCCAAACCAGAGCCAAAGCCGGAACCAACCCCCGAGCCCTCAGAGGTGAAGCCTGAGCCAAAACCTGAGCCCAAGGCGGAAGCTGCTCCTGTGGCAGAACCCGAGCCCGAAGTTAAGAGCCCGGCAGATGATTCTGACGAAGAGAAGAATATCTTTACCCTGAAGAGCGAGGAGAAAATGGCACCGAAGGTGAACGTGCTGGGTAAGATAGACCTTGACTCACTGAACCAGAGCACTCGTCCTAAGAAGAAGACAAAGGAGGAGCGCAAGCGTGAGCGTGAGGAGAAACAGGCTCAGCAGCATGGTGGTATCAATGGTGAGAAGAAGAAGCGTGAGCGTATCCGTGGTGGTAAGGAGCGTGTAGATATCGAGGCTGCTGCCAACCAGGACAACAATAAGCAGAAGAAGAATAAGAACAAGGGAGGCAATCAGAACTTCCAGGACAACGGTAATAACCAGCAGGGTGGTGGAAAGAACAAAAAGAAGAACCGCCCAGTGAAGCCTTTGGAGGTAGATGATGAGGCTGTAGCCCGTCAGGTGAAGGAGACGTTGGCTCGTCTGACTTCAAAGAACCAGAACAAGAAGGGTGCCAAGTACCGTCGTGAGAAGCGTGATGCTGTTGCAGAACGTATGGAACAGGAGATGGCAGCTGAGGCAGCAGAGAGCAAGGTACTGAAGCTGACTGAGTTCGTGACAGTTTCTGAGCTGGCTACGATGATGAACGTTGGTGTCAACCAGGTTATCGGTACTTGTATGAGTATCGGTATTATGGTGTCTATCAACCAGCGTCTGGATGCTGAGACCATCAACATCGTTGCTGAGGAGTTTGGCTTCACCACAGAGTATGTCAGTGCTGAGGTGCAGAATGCCATTACTGAGGAAGTTGACGATGAGAATGATCTGATTTCTCGCGCTCCTATCGTAACGGTGATGGGACATGTCGATCATGGTAAGACTTCTCTGCTTGACCATATCCGCAACACGAACGTGATTGCTGGTGAGGCTGGTGGTATCACCCAGCACATCGGTGCTTACAACGTGAAGCTGAAGGATGGTCGTAAGATCACATTCCTGGATACCCCAGGTCACGAGGCCTTCACCGCCATGCGTGCCCGTGGTGCTCAGGTAACCGATATCGCCATCATCATTGTGGCTGCCGACGACTCTGTGATGCCTACCACAAAGGAGGCTATCGCTCATGCTCAGGCTGCTAACGTGCCGATGGTGTTTGCTATCAACAAGATTGATAAGCCAGGTGCTAATCCCGATAAGATCCGTGAGGATCTGGCCAACATGAACCTGCTCGTTGAGGAGTGGGGCGGTAAGTACCAGTGTCAGGAGATCAGTGCCAAGAAAGGCATCGGTGTTGATGAGCTGCTCGAAAAGGTGCTGCTCGAAGCCGAGATGCTCGACCTGAAGGCCAATCCTAACCGAAAGGCTACAGGTTCTATCATCGAGTCTTCACTCGACAAGGGTCGTGGTTATGTATCTACCGTGCTTGTATCTAATGGTACACTGCAGGTTGGAGATATCGTGATTGCAGGTACTGCCTGGGGTAGAGTAAAGGCTATGTTCAATGAGCGTAACCAGCGTATTGAGAAGGCTGGTCCTGCTGAGCCCGCCATCATCCTTGGTCTGAACGGTGCGCCTACCGCTGGTGACTCTTTCCATGTGATGGAGACAGAGCAGGAGGCTCGTGAGATTGCCAACAAGCGTATCCAGTTGCAGCGTGAGCAGAGTCTGCGTACCACCACCAAGCTTGGTCTTGATGAGTTGTCACACCGTATCGCTCTGGGTGAGTTCCATGAGTTGAACATCATCGTGAAGGGTGATACCGATGGATCTATCGAGGCTCTCTCTGACTCGTTCATCAAGCTCTCTACTGAGAAGGTGCAGGTGAATGTCATCTCGAAGGCTGTAGGTCAGATCTCAGAGAACGATGTCATGCTGGCTTCGGCTTCTGAGGCTATCATCATCGGTTTCCAGGTACGTCCTTCTGCTGATGCCCGCAAGGCTGCTGATCGCGAGGGTGTTGAGATCAACACATACTCTATCATCTACGATGCTATCGACGATGTGAAGCAGACGATGCAGGGTATGCTTGATAAGGTGAAGAAGGAAATCATCTCTGGTGAGATTGAGGTGAAGCAGGTGTTCAAGATCTCCAAGGTTGGTACTGTGGCCGGTGGTCTGGTTACTGACGGTAAAGTACACAACAAGGATAAGGCCCGTGTCATCCGTGATGGTATCGTGATCCACACTGCTCCTATCGATGCGCTGAAGCGTTACAAGGATGATGCCAAGGAAGTGGCAACAGGCTTGGAGTGTGGTATCTCACTGGTGAACTTCAACGATATCCAGGTAGGTGATATCATTGAGACCTTCACAGAGATTGAGGTAGAACAGAAACTATAAAGTGAAAAGTGAAGAGTGAAAAGTGAAGAATTTGCTTCCGCTCAGAATGCAAGCAATGAATATGTCCGTAAGGTGGCCGAGCAGAAATATGAGTTCGGTTTCACCACGGACGTTCATACAGAGATTATACCAGTCGGGCTGAACGAGGATATCGTTCGGCTCATCTCTGCTAAGAAGGGGGAGCCTGAATGGATGCTTGAGTTCAGACTGAAGGCTTTCCGCTATTGGCAGGAGCAGACGGAGCCGAAATGGGGACACGTACATGTGCCTCCTATCGACTATCAGGCGATATCGTATTATGCCGATCCGCTGGCTAAGAAACCTGGGGGCGACGGTAAGATCGACCCAGAGTTGGAGAAGACCTTCGATAAGCTTGGTATCCCCCTTGAGGAGCGATTGGCCTTGAGTGGCAATACGGCTGTTGATGCCATCATGGACTCAGTGAGCGTAAAGACCACCTTTAAGGAGAAACTGCGTGAGAAGGGTGTCATCTTCTGCAGTATCGGCGACGCCATCAAGGAGCATCCTGATTTGGTGCGACAGTATCTAGGTAGTGTAGTGCCTTATCGTGATAATTACTTTGCGGCACTCAACTCAGCTGTGTTCAGCGATGGCTCGTTTGTGTATATCCCCAAGGGTGTGCGCTGTCCGATGGAGCTCAGTTCCTATTTCCGTATCAATGCCAGAAATACAGGTCAGTTTGAGCGCACGCTGATCATTGCCGATGACGATGCTTACGTGTCGTATCTTGAGGGTTGTACAGCACCGATGCGTGATGAGAATCAATTACATGCAGCCATTGTGGAGATTATCGTGATGGATCGTGCTGAGGTGAAGTACTCTACCGTGCAGAACTGGTATCCTGGCGATGAGAACGGCAAAGGTGGTGTGCTTAACCTGGTAACCAAACGTGGTGATTTGCGTGGTGTTGACTCCAAGCTCTCCTGGACACAGGTAGAGACGGGCTCTGCCATCACTTGGAAATATCCCTCCTGCATCTTGCGTGGCGATAATTCTCAGGCAGAGTTCTACTCAGTAGCAGTCACCAACAACTATCAGGAGGCTGATACAGGTACGAAGATGATCCATATCGGTAAGAACACCAAGAGCACCATTATCTCTAAGGGAATCTCAGCTGGACACTCACAGAACTCCTATCGTGGACTTGTGCGTGCCACCTCGAATGCAGACAATGCCCGCAACTACTCAAGTTGCGACTCACTGTTATTAGGTTCTGATTGTGGCGCCCATACTTTCCCCTATATGGATGTGCATAATGACACTGCTATCTTCGAGCACGAGGCTACCACCTCGAAGATCTCTGAAGATCAGTTGTTCTATTGCAATCAGCGTGGTATCCCAACAGAGCAGGCTGTAGGACTGATCGTCAATGGCTATGCCAAAGAGGTGCTGCAAAAGTTGCCGATGGAGTTTGCCGTTGAGGCTCAGAAACTGCTGAGTGTATCACTCGAGGGTACGGTAGGATAATTAGTAAAAAGTCAAATTGTCAAATAGATGTTAGAAGTTCGAAACTTACACGCTAGGATAGGCGAAAAAGAGATATTAAAAGGTATTGATCTCGTGATCAACGATGGCGAGACACATGCTATCATGGGTCCTAATGGCTCGGGTAAGAGTACGCTGAGTGCCGTGCTGGTGGGCAATCCACTCTACGAGGTGACTGAAGGCGAGGCCTTCTTCAATGGCAGGAATCTGTTGGAGATGAAACCTGAGGATCGTGCCCATGAGGGACTCTTCTTGAGTTTCCAGTATCCTGTGGAGATTCCTGGTGTGTCGATGACTAACTTTATGAAGGCTGCCATCAACGAGAAGCGTAAGTATCAGGGCTTGGAGCCTATGAATGCTGCTGAGTTCCTGAAGCTGCAGCGCGAGAAACGCAAGATTGTGGAGCTCGACTCAAAGCTGGCTAACCGCTCAGTGAACGAAGGCTTCAGCGGTGGCGAGAAAAAGCGCAATGAGATATTCCAGATGGCTATGCTGGAACCAAAGCTGAGCATCCTTGATGAGACTGACTCAGGTCTGGATGTAGATGCGATGCGTATTGTGGCTGATGGCGTGAACAAACTTCAGACACCAGAGACATCATGTATCGTGATCACCCATTACGATCGCTTGCTGGAGATGATTAAGCCTCAGTTCGTGCATGTGCTCTACAAGGGGCGCATTGTGAAGACTGGCGGTCCGGAGCTGGCTGTCCAGATTCAGGAGCACGGCTACGATTGGATTAAGGAAGAAATAGGAGAAGAATGAACTCAGAGCAGCAATATATAGAGCTTTATGAGCAAGCGCGGCAGATGATCTTTGATCATGCGCCTGAGGCGATGAATGCCGTTCGCGATGAGGCTTTTGAGAACTTCCGGCGTCAGGGCTTCCCTTCCAAGAAGGTGGAGCGCTACAAATATACTGATGTGCAGAAACTCTTCCAGCCCGACTATGGTGTAAACCTTAGTCGTCTGCAGATCCCTGTTGATCCCTATGAGGCCTTCCGTTGCGATGTGCCCAACCTCTCTACCAGTCTCTACTTCGTGGTGAACGATATGTTCTATCACGATGATAAACCCAAGGGCAATCTGCCTGAGGGCGTGCTGATCGGCTCTATGCGCAATTATCCCGATCTTGTCGGGAAATACTACGCCAAACTGGCCAAGACCAGCGATGATGCCATCACTGCCCTTAACACGATGCTGGCACAGGATGGCATGTTGGTCTATGTGCCCAAGAACGTGAAGGTGGATCGTGCCATTCAGGTTATCAATATCCTGAAGGCGACACCTCAGAACGCTCAGCGCCAAGTGCCCGACTTGATGGTGAATCGTCGTGTGCTCCTCATTCTTGAAGAGGGTGCTGAGATAAAAATGTTGTTCTGCGACCATACTGCTGATGATCGCAACTTCCTGGCTACTCAGGTGATTGAGGCTTATGTGGGCGACAATGCCTCACTCGATCTCTATTGCATGGAGGAGACCCACCATAAGAATGTCCGTGTGAGCAATGTCTATATCGACCAGCAGGCTAACAGTCGTGTGAATCATAATGTCATCACCCTTCATAACGGCATCACCCGTAATAAACTCGACCTGACCTTCAGTGGTGAGGGAGCGGAATGTCAGTGCTATGGGTGTGTGATTGCCGACAAGCAGCAGCATGTGGATAACAACACGCTTATCACACATAAAGTGCCCCATTGTACTTCGAACGAGCTCTATAAATACGTGCTCGACGATAAGGCTACTGGTGCCTTCGCTGGTCGAGTGCTGGTGGAGCATGGTGCGCAGAAAACGACCTCGCAGATGACGAACCAGAATCTCACAGCTACTAAGGAGGCGCGGATGTACACCCAGCCTATGCTCGAGATCTATGCCGACGATGTGAAGTGCGCTCACGGCTCTACCGTTGGACAGCTCAACGATGCGGCACTCTTCTATATGCGCCAGCGTGGTATCTCGCTTCAAGAAGCCAAGCTGTTGCTGCAGAATGCTTTCATCAACGAGGTGATTGACAAGATGCAGCTCGAACCCCTTCGCGATCGTCTGCACTATCTGGTAGAGAAGCGTTTCCGAGGGGAACTCAACAAATGTGAAGGTTGCCGACTCTGTAAATAAGTATGTACGATATTAGTAAGATAAGAGCTGACTTCCCGATTCTGTCAAGGGAGGTATATGGTAAGCCGTTGGTCTATCTGGATAATGCGGCTACTACACAAAAACCGCTCATGGTGCTTGATGCCATGAGGGATGAGTATCTGAATGTCAATGCCAACGTGCATCGTGGTGTGCACTATCTCTCACAACAGGCCACTGATCTGCATGAGGCTGCGCGAGAGAAAGTGCGTCAGTTCATCAATGCCCGCAAGATAGAGGAAATCGTTTTTACGCGTGGTACTACGGAGGCGATTAACCTGGTGGCCAGCTCGTTCTGCGAGAGTCAGATGCAGGAGGGCGACGAGGTGATTGTAACTGAGATGGAGCATCACTCCAACATCGTATCATGGCAGTTACAGGCGATGAAGCGAGGTATTGTGGTGAAGCATATCCCCATCACTGACGATGGTCTGTTGTGTCTCGATCAGTTGGAACAACTCATCACGCCTCGTACCAAGCTCATCAGTGTGGCTCATGTGAGCAATGTGCTGGGTACAGTAAATCCTGTAGGCCAGATTGTCAAGACGGCTCATGCTTACGGCATCCCTGTGTTGGTGGATGGTGCCCAAAGCGCCCCACACTTCAAGGTAGATGTGCAGGCAATGGACTGCGACTTCTTTGCCTTTAGCGGTCATAAGATGTACGGACCTACTGGTATCGGTGTACTCTATGGCAAGGAGAAATGGCTCGAGAAACTGCCTCCCTATCAGGGTGGTGGCGAGATGATCGACAAGGTGACTTGGGAGAAGACCACCTTCGAGCGCCTGCCGTTTAAGTTTGAGGCAGGCACTCCCGACTATGTAGCTACTCATGGTCTTGCCAAAGCCATCGAATATATTGATGCCATCGGCTTTGATGCCATTCAGCAGCACGAACAGGAGCTTACCCGCTACTGTATGGAACAACTCCTGACCATTGATGGCATGAAGATTTATGGCCCTATGGATCCCTCGGTTAAAGATGCTGTGGTGAGCTTCAATGTGGGCGATATACACCACTTGGATATGGGAACGTTGCTCGATCGTTTAGGTATAGCCGTACGTACAGGTCATCACTGTGCCCAGCCCTTGATGGATCGCTTAGCCATCAGTGGAACTGTTCGTGCTTCGTTTGCCCTCTATAATACAAAGGAAGAGGTGGATGCCCTCGTAGCTGGCATCCGTCGCGTCTCACAGATGTTTTAAAGGTAAAAAGGTAAAATGCTGGCAAGTCATTTCTACGAAGGTAAGATTGAGGCAGGCTGCGATGAAGCTGGTCGCGGCTGTTTGGCAGGTAGCGTGTATGCTGCTGCGGTGATTCTGCCCGATGGTTATCAGAACGAGTTGCTCAACGACTCTAAACAGCTCTCTGAGAAGAAGCGCTATCAGCTTCGTGAGATCATTGAGCGCGATGCCGTAGCTTGGGCTGTAGGTATCGTGACACCTGAGGAGATAGACCAGATTAATATCCTCAACGCTTCCATTCTGGCCATGCATCGGGCTCTTGATCAATTGAAGGTGCGCCCAGAGGCTATCATCGTAGATGGTAATCGCTTCAAGCCTTACCAGAAACTGCCTCATACCACTATCGTGAAAGGCGATGGAAAGTATCTCGCCATCGCTGCTGCCAGCATCCTGGCAAAGACTTATCGTGATGACTACATGAACCAGTTGGCTGAGGAATACCCTCAATACGACTGGCTCTCCAACAAAGGTTATCCCACGAAGAAGCATCGTGAGGCCATCAAGCAGTTTGGTATCACGCCCTATCACCGCAAGAGCTACAATCTTCTTGGCGATGGTCAGCTGAGTTTTGATTTTGAAGAATAAGAATTCCCATTAATGGGAATAATTGCTAGATTTAATTCTAGCAATTGTTACATTTAAATCTAGCAAGTTCTAGAATTAAATCTGGCAAACTCTTGCTGATATTGGCAAAAAGTTGTAACTTTGCAGCGCAAAATAGAACGTACGTTTAAAAAGTAATAAGATTATGGCAAAAAAAGCACTTTTGATGATTCTCGATGGTTGGGGAATCGGTAAGCATGGTAAGGGTGATGTGATTACGTAGGTCTGCCCGACGGACAGATGGGTAACTCTGAGGTGGGTCACCTCAATATCGGTGCTGGTCGCATCGTGTATCAGGACCTTGTTAAGATCAACCGCGCCTGCAAGGACGGCTCTATCATGGAGAACCCCCAGGTGAAGGCCGCTTATAGCTATGCTAAGGAGAATGGTAAGAAGCTGCACCTGATGGGTCTGACCAGTGATGGTGGCGTACACTCAAGCCTCGACCACCTCTTCAAGCTCATCGAGATCGGTAAGACCTATGGTCTGAAGAATCAGGTGTTTGTACATTGCTATATGGATGGTCGTGACACTGATCCACACTCTGGTGTTGGTTTCATCAAGCAGATTACTGATGTTTGTGCAGCCAACGATGCCGCTATCGCCTCTATCGTTGGCCGTTTCTATGCGATGGACCGCGATAAGCGTTGGGAGCGTGTGAAGGAAGGTTACGACCTGATTGTTAACGGCACTGGTAAGCAGGCTACTGATATGGTGAAGGCCATGGAGGAGAGCTATGAAGAGGGTGTAACTGATGAGTTCATCAAGCCTATCCATAATGCCAGCGTTAACGGCTGTATCGAGGAGGGTGATGTAGTGATCTTCATCAACTTCCGTAACGATCGTGCTAAGGAGATGACAATAGCTCTGACTCAGGAGGATATGCCTGAGCAGGGTATGAAGACCATTCCTGGACTGCAGTATTACTGCATGACACCATACGATGCCAACTTCAAGGGTGTTCACATCCTCTTCCCCAAGGAGAACGTGGAGGACACCTTAGGCGAGTATCTGAGTAAGCAGGGCAAGAAGCAGCTCCACACCGCTGAGACAGAGAAGTATGCTCACGTAACTTTCTTCTTCAATGGTGGTCGTGAGGCTCCATACGAGGGTGAGGATCGTATCCTGGTTCCTTCTCCGAAGGTGGCTACCTACGACCTGAAGCCAGAGATGAGTGCCTACGAGGTAAAGGATAAGCTGGTGGCTGCTATCAATGAGGCTAAGTATGACTTCATCGTGGTGAACTTCGCCAATGGTGATATGGTAGGTCACACTGGTGTCTACAACGCTATTGCCAAAGCTGTATGGGCTGTTGACAACTGCGTGCGTGAGGTGATTGAGGCTGCTAAGGCCAACGATTACGAGGCTATCATCATTGCCGATCACGGTAATGCCGACAACGCCATCAACCCCGATGGTACGCCTAATACCGCTCACTCACTGAACCCTGTTCCCTTCATCTATGTAACGAATAACAACTCGGCTACAGTGAAGGATGGTCGTCTGGCTGATGTTGCTCCTTCTATCCTGCATATCATGGGCTTGGAGCAGCCTGCAGACATGACGGGTGAGAATCTGATTCAGGATTAATATCCAGAAAGATGATAAGAAAATGAGGAATGCTCAATCGGCATTCCTCATTTTTACTTATTTCAGTTCGATGGCAAGCATTGTCAGATCGTCGCTCTGCTCTGCGATGCCCACAAATGTGTGAACGGCATCTGTCATATGCCTGATGATCTGCGTGGGTTGCAGCTGCCCGTCGGCTACCAGCGACTCAGCCATCTTCATGATACGTTCATCGCCAAACTGGGCATGATTGATGTTCTCTGCCTCGTTCAGTCCATCAGTAAAGAGGAAGATGGTGGTTGGTCGTTCAAATGTTATCTCCTGTTGCTCGAAAGTGAAGTCGCCCATGACACCGATGGGCAGGTTGCAGTCGCAAGGCAGCAGACAGACATCGTGCCCCATAAGAAGAGGTGCGTCATGCCCTGCATTGCAATAGCGCAGCGAACCCGTCTTCAGGTCGAGCACACCTACGAAGAGTGTAACGAACATGTTGGTGTCGTTGCCTTCCGACTGCGCCTGATTCAAGGCATTCACGATGTGGGAAGGCTCGGATACATGCTGAGAGATGTTGCGGAACAGAGAGCGCGTAACTGCCATGAAGAGTGAGGCTGGTACGCCCTTGCCTGACACATCGCCAATACAGAAGAACAATTTCTCATCGCGGATATAGAAATCGAACAGGTCGCCACCAACGCCCTTGGCTGGTGTCAGCGAGCCAAAGATATCGATATCGTCACGTTCAGGATAGGGTGGGAATGTCTTGGGCAGCATCGACATCTGAATGTCGTGGGCAATCTTCAGTTCATTCTCGATAGCAGCCTTTTGGGCTGTGGCATTACGAAGATCTTCAATATAGCTAGTCAGTGACTGTTGCATCTGGGCAAACGAGTCACGCAGATGATGGATCTCGTCGCGACTCTTCAGTTCAGGCAATACCGTTTTGAAGTTACCCTTTGCCACCTCGTCAGCTGTTTCAGACAATTGCTGTAGCGGGTTGACTGCTTTCTTGATGGATCTGCGGCCAAAGAAATAGACCACCAACAGGCCTAAGAGGATGAACATGATGGCGATGCCCGCAATAGCGTACCCTACAACATCTATAAAGAATATGGGCATTACCAAACAGATGTTCCAGTCGGTGTATTTTACGACCTGCCTGCAGAGGAGTGTCTTAACACCTTCTACTATTTTCTCTTCTTCACGGCTATCGCTGACGGATAGATATCCCCAATTCTTGTTATCATCATTGATATAGGGTTGCATTCTCTCAGTGACAAGGCGCTTTGTGTCAGGGTGAACCAATATGGTGCCTGTGCTATCGGTCATAAAGAAATATAACTGATATTCAGGATTCCACTCCTCTGAATTTTTCCAATTTAAAGCGCGTGTTGGCTGCATCTTCTCGTTCAACCAGGAAAGCGACAGATCATGGATGGGCAATAGGTATGATACCAATGGTGACTTTAGGCTGTCATTGTCGAGGAAAGGTTTTGCCCAGTAGCCTTTCTTACTGGAAATAGCATCTTTGAACCATTTGTCTTTTACATAGTCATTGCCCTGGTCGCATGCGTCCTGAGATTCCATGATAACACTGTCACGCCGAGAGGCATAAGGAGCAAACAAACGACCTTTCTTAGGATAATACCCTTCAACAAAATAAATGCCACAGCTGCGCATGTATGGGTTCAGCTTGAGCATTCGGTTTATGATGTCATACATCTTATCGGCATTATTCAGATTCTCTTCGATAAAGGGTGCCGTATTGGTGGCGGCCATGTAGAGGTCGGACGTGATGCGGCGCACCTCTTCTTTCTCACCTTTCAACACGCGTTCACAGATGCTAAATGCACCAACTCTCACGATTCCATAGGTTAGCAAGAAAAGTAAATATACAGGGATAATCATGATGATGATCATTCTCAGCATGATACGCCATGTGAGGCGTTTGGCGAAGGACTTCGGATAGCCGGTTGTCGGTTTTTTCTTCAAGAAAGGCAGCATAATCTCTATAATTTGTTTGCAAAGATACATTTTTTATCTTATCTTTGCAAACAAAAACAGAAAAAAGCGTTTATGAGTGTACAAATAGAGGAGAGTTGGAGGGCGCATCTCAACCAGGAGTTTGAGAAGCCTTATTTTACTCAGTTGACTACAGCTGTGCGACAGGAGTATATGCAGACCACCTGTTATCCGCCTGGAAAACTGATATTCAATGCCTTTAACCTGTGTCCGTTTGACAAGGTGAAGGTGGTGATTATCGGACAGGATCCTTATCACGAGCCTGGTCAGGCTCACGGACTGAGTTTCTCTGTGCAGGATGGTGTGCAGTTCCCACCCTCGTTGCAGAATATCTTCAAGGAGATTCAATCTGATCTGGGTACGCCAATTCCGGCTTCTGGCAATCTGACTCGCTGGGCTGAACAGGGTGTGCTGCTGCTGAATGCCTCACTGACGGTAAGAGCGCATCAGGCAAACAGTCATTCTACGTTAGGCTGGCAGAAGTTTACTGATGCAGCTATCCAAGCGCTTGCCACGCATCGCGAGCATTTGGTATATATGCTTTGGGGCGGTTATGCCAGAGGCAAGGCTTATATGATTGACAAGACTCATAACCTGGTGCTTGAGAGTGTTCACCCCTCACCATTGAGTGCGAATCGTGGTGGCTGGTTCGGGCAGCATCAGTTCTCGCGTTGTAATGCCTATTTGGAACAGAATGGCATGACTCCCATTAATTGGTAATCTCAATCTCTTTCGGCTTATGAATCTTCCTCCTATTATTCAAGTTGGTGATGTGTTGCTCTCGTCGGAGATTCTGACTGAGAAGTTTTGTTGCGACCTGAGTGTATGCAAAGGCGAATGCTGTGTGGAGGGCGATGCTGGTGCCCCAGTTACGATGGATGAGATTGGTGCTATCGAAGAGTGTGTGGATGCAGTGTGGGATGATCTCTCGGCTTCAGCTCAAGCAGTGATCGACAAACAGGGTGTGGCCTATACAGACCAAGAGGGCGACTTGGTGACGAGTATCGTGGGCGGCAAGGATTGTGTGTTTACCTATTATGGTGACATCGAGGACTGGAACACCCATCTACCCATAAAGAACTGTTGTCTCTGTGCGTTGGAAAAGGCTTACAGAAATGGGAAAACTCGTTTCTGCAAGCCTGTGAGTTGTGCGCTTTACCCCATCCGTGAGAAGAAGATAGGTGACGGGCTGATAGGTTTGAACTATAACCGTTGGGCAGTCTGTAAGATGGCTGTGGCAAAGGGTATTCAGGAGAATCTGCGATTGTATCAGTTCCTCCGTGAGCCACTGATACGGCGTTTTGGCGAAACGTGGTATCAGGAGCTGTTGGAGATGGTTGAGGAACTGAAGCGCCAGAACTATTTATGACTTTCTGTACTGCGACGGACTCATGCCCACATGATCCTTGAAAAATTTCCCGAGGAAACTCTGATTGGGGAAATTCAGTTCTTCGGCAATGACCTTGACATTCTTGACAGTGTTTCTGAGTTGCACGCGTAACTCAAGAATGATATAGTAGTCAATCCATTCGTTGGGTGTGCGATGACTGGCATGTCTCACGGCTTCAGCCAGATACTTAGGCGTGATATTAAGTTGCTGTGCATACCAACTGACACGTCGTTCGTGCTTGAAGTTCATCTCCACAAGTTTGATGAATTGGGTGAAGATGTCTTCTAACCTTGACTTGGGGTTATCATTGTTCTTCACACGGAAGATAATATTACTCAGGTCGTAGAACATTGCCAGCAACAGTGCTTTGATAAGATCTTTCTGGAAGTGATTCCTATTATCGCCAATCTTCTCCTTGATCACATGGAAATATTCCTTGAAGGTCTGAATCTCTTCTTGCTCCAGTCTCATCACGGGATGTAGGCGTGAGAAGAGGAAGAGGGAGGTGAGATCACTGACATTCTGTATGATCTCTCTGAAGAAATTGACTGACATGACCATACACAAGCCTTCCATATCGTCGGAGTGTTGGTAGCTGTCAACGATATGCCGATCGCTGACAATGAGGATGTCTCCTGGTTTGATGACCTGCTTGATGGTGTCTAACTGATACATGACTTCTCCCTTGATACATAAGCCAATCATGATGAAGTTCATGTTTCGAGGCTCTGTGGGCATGGGGACCTCGTTGATTCTATCCGTAAGGACAAGATCGTCGCCTAGATAAACGGCACCGCTCCATCCCTTTGCCCTTGTTATGTCTGTTTCTTGGATGATTGATTTTACCACGTCTTGATATTTTGAGTTTTACCTGCTTTCAGTTTGACGGTCTTTTGCTGACCATTATATAATAAGGTGACAGTGCTGGTGGTTTTTGACTTGATGCTACAGTTACGCACTTTTCCACCTTTCCATTCGAAGCTGACTTCGAAGCCGCCGCGTGCACATAGTCCGCTCACACTACCATCAGCCCATTGCTCAGGAAGTGCCGGCAACAGTTCGATCTTATTTTCGCCACTCTGCATCAGCATCTCGCAGACACCTGCTGTTCCACCAAAGTTACCATCAATTTGGAAAGGCGGATGGGCATCCATCAGATTGGGGTAGGTGCCACCACTATGTCGGCGATCCGGTCCTTTGTATTCATCGGGTGTAACATAGGTCAACAGCTTCTGGAAGATGTGATAGGCCTGCTTGGCATTATGCAGACGGGCCCAGAGGTTGATGCGCCAACCTGTGCTCCAGCCTGTGGTCTGGTCGCCTTTGATCTCTAACGAGCGTTCTGCTGCCTTCTGGAGTGTGGGATCTGTCAGATGATTACCAGGATAGAGGCCGATGAGGTGACTCTGATGGCGATGCTGGAAGTCCCAGTCGTCCCAGTCGTAATACCACTCGTTCAAGTCACCCATGTGTCCGATAGTATAGGGGTGCAGCTTTTCTAAGGCTTGTTCCATCTTCTTATTCTTCTCCCCCAGAATCCTACCAGCTGCGATGGTGTTGATCAAGAGCTCACGGATAATGGCAAGGTCGGCAGTACCTCCATAACAGGTGGTACCGTGATAGCCTTTGTCTGTCTTATACTCGTTTTCTGGTGAGGTGCTGGGTGCTGTGATCAGTTCTCCAGGCTGTTTCGGATTGTCGATGAGCCAGTTCAGACAGAACTGAGCGGCTCCTTTCATCAACGGATATGCCACTGTGCGCAGATAGTCTTTGTCTTGTGTAAACTGATAATGTTCCCAAAGTGCATTGACGAGCCAGGCGCCTCCCATGTTCCAGTTCGACCACTCAGGACTCTCGTGTTTCTCACCTACGGGATTGGTCATTGCCCAGATGTCGGAGTTATGACTTGAGCACCAGCCCTCGTGGATGTTATAGTAGTTGCGGGCAGTATATTGTCCGTTGGCAGCTAACGCACTGATAAAGCCATCGAGCGGCTGCGACATCTCTGCCATATTGGCTACGAAAGCAGGCCAGTAATTCTCCTCTAAGTTGATATTTACTGTGTAGTTCCCGCGCCAGGGTGACCAGAGGTGAGGGCTCCATAAGCCTTGCAGGTTGGCGGGCACCCCAGGGGTGCGTGATGAGGCGATGAGCAGATAGCGTCCGTACTGGAAGTAGAGCTCCTCCAGGTAGCGGCTCTCACTTCCACCATCGGTATAAGCTTTTAAGAGGGCGCTGGTTGTCCTAGTCAAACTAGGGATACTAGGAGCCCTAGTTTGACTAGGATTACTAGCCCGACCAGACAATCTGATCTTCACGCGATCGTAGATCGCCTTGTAATCTTCCAGGTGGCGATTGTAAAACTTATCGAAGCTGAAATTCTGGGTGTGCCAGATGTCGTTGGCAGCATTCTCCAGATAGGGTGCTGCTTCTTTTACAGGATGCTTATCGAAGCCATTGAAACTCGTCTCGTTGATGAGATAGAGGATGGCCTCTTTGGCATGACTGATAGTTAGAGATGAGTCACTTGCCAATACCTCACCATCGGTCTTCACAGAGAGCATAGTACAGAAGTGGATGCTCTCATTGGCATCGCCAGTGGCATGACCAGTCATTGTGAGTTGCGTGGGAATGGCTTTGACGTGATGGGGCACCTGGGCTGTCAGGGCAATCTTGCAGTTGATATTGCCTCTGAGGCGGATGGCTATCAGCTTATCAGGGTGAGAGGCAAAATACTCTCTTGTGATGACGCTTTTCCCGCGTGTGTACCTATCTTTGATAATAGCTGAATCGAGACTGAGACTGCGATGGTAGTCGCTGACCGCACCTAATCCAAGATCCTTGATATGAAGGGTGCCAAGCGGTTGGAAATATTGTGAGTTAGGCCCCTGCACATGCAGTTGGAGGGAATCTGCCAGCTGGTAGTCTTCGTTGAATAATGCTTCGCGTATCTTGGGGATCCACTGATGGGCATCAGCATCAAGGTTTCTGTCAACTGGCTTTCCTGTCCACAGGGTGATGTCGTTCAGATAGATGATATTATCATCAGTGCCACCATAGACCAATGCACCCAGTTTGCCGTTGCCGATAGGCAGCGACTCTTCGAAGAAGTCGGCAGGACGGTCGTACTGCAATAGCATCGGTGCCTGTTCCTGAGCCGACAATGTGAGGGTGGTTGCCAGCATTGAAATCAAGAAGGTTTTTCTCATAAAGTGTCGATTTTCGTTATTTCGCTTGCAAAGATACAAAAGTTTTTGTATATTTGCAGCATAAAACCCTAAAAAATAAACCCTATGCAACCAATTAAGACCCTGAATGATATGATTATCTTCCTTCAGCAACGAGGCGATAAGAAGCGCGTGGCTGTTGTATGTGCCAATGATGCCAGTACCCGCTATGCTGTGGAGAAAGGTGTGGAAATGGGCTTCATCGAGCCGATCTATGTGGATGGCGACGATAAGGAGGAGTGTGCCCGTCGTGCTGTAGCACTCTGTAAGAGTGGCGAGGCTGATATCCTTATGAAGGGTCTGATAAATACAGATGTGATCCTGCGTGCCATCCTGGACAGAGAGACTGGCATCCTTCGTCCTGGTCATGTGCTGACGCATATTGCTATGGCAGAGATTCCCAAATATGATAAACTGTTGTTCTTTACGGATGCAGCTGTGATTCCATTGCCCACAGATGCACAGCGACGTCAGCAGATACACTATGTGAACTATGTCTGTCATGCTTTAGGTATTGAGGAACCTCGTATCTCGCTGATTCATTGTGCTGAAAAGGTTAGTGCCAAGACGTTTCCCTATACCGTTGACTACCTGGAGATTATCGCAGAAGCCCAAACAGGTGCCTTTGGCAGGTGTATCATTGACGGACCACTTGATCTGAAAACATCACTCGATAGTGTGAGCTTGAGAGAAAAGGGTATCCGCTCTGTAATTGACGGACAGGCTGATGCTTTGATATTCCCAGATATCGTGGCAGGTAATGTGTTCTATAAGGCGATAACCCTGTTTGGCTATGCCAAGACAGCAGGTGTGCTGCAGGGTACCCAATGCTGTTGTGTGCTGCCTTCTCGTGCCGATAGTCCTGAGTCTAAGTATTATTCTCTCGCACTTGCAGCTATATAGAGTTTTCTTCATCCCAAACTTTGGGATGAACGTTTCAGACTTTGAAACAGAAATTACTGATAGAGCTCCTGAAGCACAGATACGGACTTCAGTTCTGGGAAGTCAGGAATATGCAGGCGGTAGTAGGAGAGTGACACTTCCAAAAGGCGGTTGCGATCCTGGTGTGACATACGAAACAAGTGCATCGTAGGGAAGTCCATACGCATCATCAGCTGTATCTTCTCTGCTTCCTGAGGATAAAGGAAATCGCGATGCACAGGCGGAACTGACAGGAAGATACTCTCACGGAGGTCGAAGTAGCAGCCAGGCTGATAGTGGTCGAGGTTGGGATAGAAGCCCAGGAAAAGGGAGAGTCGCATGAGAAACACCAGATGGAAATTGGCAAAGCTGTTGGTTTGGGCATCGAGCCACTGGATGCTGTTAACAATGTAGTCGAACAGCGGCTCATTATGCTGTTCGGACCGCAGTGCGTAATAGAGAAACTCTGCGACGAACAGTGAGATGGACAGTTTATGAGGCTCGAAAGGAATCGATGAGAAAGGTGACGCCAGTCTGACATCCGACAGCTTCTGCAACTGGAGCTTAGGGCGCAGGTCGGCTTCTATCTCGAGTAGCGTCAGCGGCTGAAAGAGCTGTTTCTTGATCTTGCCTTTGACTGTTTTCGGAATGCTGACAATAAACGACTGTCGCCCCTGACTCCGTGTAAACATATCCACAATAAGTCGGGTCTCACCATATTTCAGAGAATGGAGCACAATAGCCTGAGTTTTCGTCAACATACGCTGCAAAGATACAAAGAAAATGAGAATAAGGGGGCCCAAATGGAGAAAAAAAGCCCGACACACACATTTTTTTTAAGGAAAATTTGGTAGATTGGAAAAATAGCAGTACTTTTGCACCCGCTAATTTGCGATGGTCCCATCGTCTATCGGCTAGGACAAGAGATTTTCATTCTCTAAAGAGGGGTTCGATTCCCCTTGGGACTACACTAATTAAATCCGCCATCTGCACAGCCAGTGCTACTGATTATTTTGGGAACGGTGGCGGAGGGCATCTGAAAAGGCGCCCGCCCAGGGCAGTCGTCATGGCGCAAGACCCATAAGCTTTATATTAACAACAAAATTTCATTAAAAAAATGGCAAATCACAAATCATCAGTGAAGAGAATCCGCCAGGATAAAAAGAAGGCGCTTCACAATCACTACTACGCAAAGACAATGCGTAACGCTGTGCGCAAGTTGCGTGCTATGACAAACAAGGATGAGGCTGTTGCTCTGTATCCAAAGGTACAGAAGATGCTGGACAAGTTGGCTAAGACCAACATTATTCACAAGAACAAGGCCGCTAACCTGAAGTCAAGCCTCGCTCTGCACATCAACAAGTTGGGATAATATTACTATTATACAGACTTGAACCGCAACCCCGAAAAGGTTGCGGTTGTTTTTTTGTAGTTTTTTAGCAGATAAACTATGTTTATCTGACTTTTTTTTTGTACCTTTGCAACCAATTAGTGAAACAAAGAAAATGACAGAAGAACAACTGAACCAAGAGAAAAATTATTCCGCGAGCAATATTCAGGTGCTCGAGGGACTTGAGGCTGTGCGCAAGCGTCCGGCTATGTACATTGGTGACATTAGTGAGAAGGGACTTCACCATCTGGTTAACGAGACAGTCGATAACTCCATCGATGAGGCTATGGCTGGCTACTGTACGCATATAGAGGTAACAATCAATGAAGACAACTCTATTACCGTACAGGATAACGGACGTGGTATCCCTGTAGATGAGCATGAGAAGATGCATAAGTCTGCCCTTGAGGTGGTCATGACTGTACTGCATGCCGGTGGTAAGTTTGATAAAGGCTCCTATAAGGTGTCAGGAGGTCTGCATGGTGTAGGTGTAAGCTGTGTGAACGCTCTCTCTACCCATATGTTATCACAGGTGTTCCGTAACGGCCATATCTATCAGCAGGAGTATGAGAAGGGTAAGCCGCTCTATGATGTAAAGATTGTGGGTGATACGGATAAGACAGGTACCCGTCAGCAGTTCTGGCCCGATGGTAGTATCTTCACTACCACGGAATATAAGTATGACATTATAGCCCGTCGTATGCGCGAGCTGGCTTATCTGAACGCTGGCATCACCATTACCCTTACTGACCTGCGTCCTGATGATGAGGGTAACCTGAAGCAGCCAGAGGTGTTCCATGCCAAGGATGGTCTGAAGGAGTTTGTGCGTTACGTTGATCGCCATCGTACACACCTGTTCGACGATGTGATCTATCTGAAGACTGAGAAGCAGGGTACACCTATTGAGGTGGCTGTGATGTATAATACTGACTACAGCGAGAATATTCACTCTTACGTGAACAATATCAATACGATTGAGGGTGGTACTCACCTGATGGGTTTCCGTGCTGCACTCACTCGCACACTAAAGGCTTATGCTGATGCTGATCCTCAGATCTCCAAACAGATTGAGAAGGCTAAGATTGAGATTGCCGGCGAGGACTTCCGTGAGGGCCTTTCTGCTGTTATCTCTATCAAAGTAGCTGAGCCTCAGTTCGAAGGTCAGACAAAGACCAAACTGGGAAACTCAGAAGTAGCTGGTGCCGTTCAGCAGGCTGTTGGTGAGGCTCTGAGCAATTATCTGGAGGAGCATCCAAAGGAGGCCAAACTGATTTGCGACAAGGTGGTGCTTGCTGCAACAGCGCGTATCGCTGCCCGCAAGGCTCGTGAGAGTGTTCAGCGTAAGAACCCAATGACTGGTGGCGGTTTGCCAGGCAAACTCGCCGACTGCTCTAACAAGGATCCTCAGCAGTGTGAGATATTCCTCGTAGAGGGCGACTCCGCTGGTGGCTCTGCCAAGTCTGGTCGTGATCGTCATTTCCAGGCTATCCTTCCGCTTCGCGGAAAGATCTTGAACGTTGAGAAAGTTCAATGGCATCGTGTGTTTGAGTCAGAATCTGTGATGAACATTATCCAGAGTATTGGCGTACGCTTCGGTGTGGAAGGTGAAGGCGACCGTGAGGCTAATATTGATAAACTGCGCTATAATAAGATAATCATCATGACCGATGCCGACGTCGATGGTTCTCACATCGACACACTGATCATGACGCTTTTCTATCGCTTTATGCCACAGGTCATCCAAGGTGGTCACCTTTATATCGCTACACCGCCGCTCTATAAGTGTACTTATAAGAAGCAGTCAGAATATTGCTACACGGAGCAGCAGCGCCAGGCCTTTATTGATAAATATGTGGCTGGTAACGGTGAAGATAAGGCGCTGCATACACAGCGCTATAAAGGTCTTGGTGAGATGAATCCGGAGCAGTTGTGGGAAACGACCATGAACCCAGAAAACCGCTTGTTGAAGCAGGTGAGTATTGAGAACGCAGCTGAGGCTGATGAGATTTTCTCTATGCTGATGGGTGATGACGTTGAGCCGCGTCGTGAATTCATCGAGAAGAATGCTACTTATGCAAACATCGATGCATAAGCAACAAATTATATAATAAAGAGAGCGCTGGCTAGTTGATACTTCCAGCGCTCTCTTTTTATCTCAGTTTAATCAAGCAAACTTAATTGTGCCTTGAAGGGGTTCAGGATTGTCTGTGGGATTATTATTGTCATTTATATATTCATCACCATTGGCCTGACTATTGATGCTGTCAAGAATCTCACGTGTACGTTTATAGGTAGGTGTTTGTTCAACAGCTGAGATGACATCGTCATTATCCAGATCTTCAGGACGGAACAGGTAGATGTTCGGACGACGCTTATAGCGTTTTGTGCTGTTCTCTCCGCCATAATAGCGGTTACGGCGATCCTGCTTTAAGGCTGCTTTTTCCTGTTCTGCAGCAATGCGGTTGAGGTCTTCCTGACTCTGCTTCCTCAGATGACTACCCATACCATCCACATCCTCAATACCGAAGCCTGTAGCAAGGATAGTAACCTTAACTTTCTTGCCTAGCTCAAGATCAGTTGCGAGACCCCATTTGATTTCAAAGTCGTTGCCAAACTTTGCCATGAAGTCGTTGACATCGTTCATCTCCTCCATCATCAGTGAGGTTTGGCCATCTTTGGATCCGGCAAATGAGATAGAGAGCAGGATCTTCTTAGAGTTGAAGATATCATTATCATTCAACAGCGGTGAGTTCAAGGCATCGTCGATAGCTTTCTTGACACGTCCTTCACCTTCACCATATCCCGTTGACATAATAGCTACGCCACCATCCTTCAATACTGTCTTCACATCGTTGAAATCAAGGTTGATCAGTCCGTGAACTGTGATAATCTCTGCAATAGATTTTGCTGCGATACTTAGTGTGTCGTCAGCCTTTCCAAAGGCATCAAGTACTGACAGTTCTGGATAAATCTCGCGCAAGCGTTCATTATTAATAACTAACAAGGCATCAACATGCTTCGACATTTCCTCTACACCATCAAGGGCCTGATCAATCTTACGGTCTCCTTCGAAACGGAAAGGAATAGTGACGATGCCAACAGTCAGGATACCAAGCTCTTTGCTGACGCGGGCAATGACGGGGGCTGCACCTGTACCTGTACCACCACCCATACCGGCAGTGATAAATGCCATGCGAGTACCGTCATTAAGCATTGTACGGATATCTTCTATACTCTCCTCAGCTGCCTGACGGGCTTTCTCTGGTTTGTTTCCAGCACCAAGACCTTCCTTGCCTAACTGTAGATGTACGGGTACAGGTGAGTCGTTTAAGGCCTGGTTGTCTGTGTTGCAGAGTACGAAGGTTACGTCGTGGATCCCTTCTCTATACATGTGGTTGACAGCGTTACCACCACCACCTCCGACACCAATCACTTTGATAATGCTTTGTCCTTTCTCCGGTGCTCCGAAGTCCAGAATATCTATATTATTATAATCGCTCATAATCAGAACTATAAACTGTTAACTTGTTATTACAAAACTCTTTTATTCTTCTTCAACGATAGACTTACCGAATTTCAGGAATCCTTTCTTTAGTTTGTTCCAAGGACTGTTTTCTCTTCGGATAGCTTCTTCCTCTGCTTTTTTCTTGAGTTCCTTCTCACGCTTCAGACGCTCCTCTTCCTCTTGTTGACGACGTTTCTCCTCCTCTGCAGCTTTCTTCTCAGCTTCGGTACGGATGACGCCTGCGGGTATCTCACCAGCCTGACGTATAGGACGTGTGTCAGTGGAGATAGGTGCTGCAGTATGTTTCGAGGCAAAGAGATCGCCATTTGGATCAACGTAGCTGCCAGCACAGTTGATATCGCCCTTAGCCAATAGACCAAGAACAGTATTCATCGTACCGTTATGTGACTTAATGTCATCATTGTTAGAGAGGATCGTTTGTGATACGAACTTCGCAATACGGATCTTCTCTACATGTGTATGATTGACAAATGCCTTCTCAATATTCTTCATATTTGAGCCACCACCTGTCAGAATGATACCGCCAAGTAACTTATCGTAATATTCAGAAGGAATCTGGTACCATACATTTTCAATGATTTCCTCAAGTCTTCCCTCTACGATCTCGATAAACTTACGGCTCTCAATCTGTCGTTCTGGGTCAATAGAGTATTTCAAGTCATTATCTATCTCATTATTATCGGTGTATGCGCTGCCATACTTCAGTTTCAAATTTTCGGCATCACTTTCTTCTATCTGAAGGGTTGCAATATCCTTGGTGATATTGTTGCTTCCCAAGGGAATAACGGCAAGATGGCGCAGGATATTCTTTGAATAGACAGAGACGGTAGTGGTATCTGATCCGATATCAACAAGGGCACAGCCGGAGCGGCGTTCTGCTTCTGTCAGGACACTGTCGGCTAAGGCTAACGGAGCCAGATACATTTCTGCTACATTGATGCCAGCAGTCTCGAAGCACTTGTTCAGGTTGCGATAGAAAGTTCCACGTTCCAGGATATTGAGGAAATTACCTTCCAAGTGGTTTGCTTGAATGCCAACGGGATCAAGTTGTAGCTGGGAACCTACTTTATATTCCTGAACAGCAGCATCGAGAATTTCCTGATCGGGATATTCCATATTACGGTTGGCATCCATCAGTTCTATCACCATTTCCTGAGTGATGATGCTTTCGTTGGGCAGATCCTTGGCAATGACATTCTTAACACTACGAATTGATTGACCACCTACACCCACATATACCTGACGAATTTCTGTCTTGAGTTGATTCTCTAACTTCCTGATGATGTTAGTTAGGCATTGAGCTGTCTTGTCGATATTATAGACCACTCCTTTGCGAATGAAGGCAGAAGAGTTCTCCTTAACAACGGCGAGTATCTGAATACTGCCGTCGAGATTCTTCTGTCCAGCGATACCGGTCATTTTGGATGAACCGAGTTCAATTGCTACGATAAATTCCTTTGCTGCCATCTCTTTTAACTATTTATTATTCCTTTTATTTTTCTTGCAGATAATTTGATTGTTGAACTCTACGCTGATATAATTGTACTTATTCCAGCCCACTTGATTGAGACCATAAATGTAGAATTTACGTAAACGGTCTAATTTCTTCTCAATATCAACAGGTGCGCCTAAATAGGCAATATGTTCTCCCACACGTGGGACAATTTCGATAGAACCATCTTCTAATACGTTTATCTGAACAATTTGATTTCTCCAGAATTTATCATATAGAATATGGTTGGCAACACGTGTCAATGTATTCTTTGCATATTTGGGACTAATAGTTCCAGTAGCGATAATCAGATCGGTGACATAACGGCTCTCCGGCATCATATTGCCATGAGTGTCGAGATAATAGTTCTCTCCATTATCTGTCAAGACCCTCACCACGGGGATGCGTTGCTTGATACTGATACATACATTACCACTTTGAGTCTTGTATGCCTCAGCCTTCTCAACGAAGGGGTTTTTCTGAAGTGTTTCTTCAATCTTTCTGGGACTTATATCACTCAAAGGTTGTTTGAGTGGGTAAAGGTGCTCTTTGCTCAGAGCCTGTTTGATTTCATCGGCTGTCATGAATCCTTCGACGATATTCTGCTCAATATCGATTTCCACCTCTTTGCACTGACGGCCCTGTGCATCGGGTTTGTTAAACGCGGTGACGGCCATTAGTAAATAGGCGGCAACGACAATGTCGCAGACAACTATCAAAGTCTTTTTCCAGTCGATATACATTATTCTATTTTATTTTTTACTATTTAATAACTTTGCTATTTCAGGAACCTGATTGTCAAGGTCTCCAGCTCCAAGCACTATTAGGACTTCAAAAGTGTGGTTCTTTACGAAACTAAGCACATCGTCCTTACGTATCATCTCCTTTTTTACACCTGGCTTCAGGTTGTCGTAGATGAGTTTTGAAGTGACACCTTCGATAGGTAACTCACGTGCAGGATAAATCTCTGTGAGAATAACCTCATCCAGCTGACTCAGTGCATCCGCGAAGTCTTTGTAGAAATCGCGTGTGCGGGTATAGAGGTGAGGTTGGAATATAGCTGTGATATGCTTGTCTTTATACAATTCACGGATACTACGTGCACTTTGATAGATTTCCTTTGGATGGTGGGCATAATCACTTAAGAAGACGAGCTTGTCAGTCTTTATCTTAAAGTCAAAACGACGATCAACACCTTCATAAGTCTCCATGCCATGCTTTAGTTCCTCAGCGGTACAGCCGTTAAGTTGTGCCATAGCCATTGCAGCAATGCCATTCTCAATATTGATGGGAATTGGTTGTCCGAGAATAACATCCTTGACGTTTTCAATGGGTGAGATAAAGTCGAAAGTAATCTCTCCGTTTTCAATGCGGATGTTTTCTGCATGAAAGTCGCCTTCGTTGAGGCTATAGTCATAGCGGCGTACACCATCCTGCAGATGTTCTTTCATCTCCAGATTACGATGGATGATTAATGCACCTTCTGGTTGGATGAGTTCTGAATAGTGACGGAAACTTTCCAAATAGGCTTCTTTTGTGCCGTAAATATCCAGATGGTCAGGATCGGTGGATGTGATAACACTCATCCAGGGACGGAGCCAATGGAAAGAACGGTCGAACTCATCTGCCTCAATAACGACGTAATCAGAGTCGGAGAGGATGTAGTTTGTGCCGTAGTTTTTAGAGATACCTCCCAGGAAAGCGTTGCAATCCAGATGGCTTTGATGCATAATATGGGCACACATTGTGGATGTTGTGGTTTTACCATGTGTGCCTGCCACACAGAGTCCTTTGTGGGCTTTTGTCAAAGAACCTAACACTTGAGCACGCTTCTGAATCTCGAAGCCGTTCTCTTGGAAGAACCGCAACTCCTTATGATCTGCAGGAATGGCAGGTGTATAGATAACCAGGCACTCCTGTTGGTTTTTACAAGCTTGAGGAATCTGATTAATATCCTCCTCATAGTGGATAGACATTCCTTCTTTCTCCAACTGGCGCGTCAGGTCAGAAGAGGTCTTGTCGTAGCCTCCTACAATAAGACCTTTATTCAGGAAGTATCGAGCAATGGCACTCATGCCAATACCTCCTGCACCTACGAAATAGACAGATTTGATATCGTTTATATTCATTTTGCTAACTTGATAACTTCTTTGGCGATAATTTCTGCAGAGTCGGGTAGTGCTAACTTAAGCACGTTTTCACTGAGTGACTTCAACTTGTTTTCATCATTAACGGTTTTGACAGCCAACTCTAACAGGGTTGCAGGAGCTTCCGCGTCTTTTACATAAATGGCTGCATCTTTATTGGCTAATGCCAGCGCATTCTTCGTCTGATGATCTTCTGCCACATTTGGACTTGGAACCAGGATAACCGGTTTGCCAATGAGACAGAATTCAGAGATACTGCTGGCCCCGGCACGACTGATAACAAGATCTGCTGCTTTATAGGCAGTGCCCATGTCGGTGATGAAATCTGTTACTTTCAGGTTGGGCAGTTCTTCACCCTGAAGTCGTTTGGCAATCTCTTCACTATAGTATTTTCCTGTCTGCCAGATAAACTGTACATCTGAGTTCTTGACAATATCCAAATGCTGGAGCACACTCTCATTAATTGTTCTGGCTCCAAGACTTCCACCGACCAAAAGGATCGTCTTCTTGGAAGGATCGAATCCCATACTCTTGATTGCAGCTTCACGTGTGGTTGTCGTTTCAAGAAGTGCCTGACGTACGGGGTTTCCTGTCAAGATGATTTTCTCTGCAGGAAAGAAACGTTCCATTCCTTCATAGGCGACACAGATCTTTGTAGCCTTCTTTGCCAAAAGTTTATTTGTAACGCCAGCGTAAGAGTTCTGTTCCTGAATTAAACAGGGGATACCCATTGCGGCAGCCTTGTTAAGTGTAGGACCGCTGGCATAACCGCCAACACCCACAGCTACCTGAGGCTTAAAGTCTTTGATAATCTGTTTCGCCATACGTTGGCTCTTCCAGATTTTATAGAGTACCTTGATATTTCTCAGCAGGTTCTTTCGGTCAAATCCACAAATGGGCAGACCTTTTATCTCATAACCAGCAGCAGGAACACGTTGCATTTCCATTCGTCCTAATGCTCCCACAAACAGGATTTTTGCATCAGGGCGTAGGGCTTTAACTGCATTAGCGATAGATACAGCTGGGAAAATATGTCCACCTGTTCCACCTCCACTAATAATCACTCTTAATTCTTTTTCCATACCCATTTTCTATTTGCCTGCAAAATTACTAATTATATTTGTTAAACCGCTATTTTTTCAGGTCTTTTTTTTGCTGAACGACTAACACTCAGAATGACGCCGATATAAGCACAATTGATGATTGTTGAAGTTCCACCTTTGCTGATGAGCGGGAGCGGCTGTCCTGTTACAGGAGCAATACCCACAGCTACGAGCATATTGAATGTGGCTTGAATGACTAACAGCAGTGCCAATCCCATAACAAGGAAGGCAGGAAAGTTGTTCTCGCAACGACTGGCTATTCTCGCAGCACGATAAAGCAGTACGATATAAAGTAACACTACAAATGCAGCACCGAGAATGCCTAACTCTTCAATCACAATAGCATAGATAAAGTCGGAAAATGCCTGTGAGAGGAAGTCGCGTTCCACAGATTGCCCAGGTCCTTTTCCAATGATGTTACTCGACACAATGGCGATATTGGCATGAGCTACCTGTGCATCTTTGTCAAGGTCGTAATCCTCTGGTGCTATCTCTTTCTTGTCGATGTGCTTGACAATACGGTTTCTCCAGGTAACGAAACGGTGGAATACACCACCTCCTTTAATAACCTTTGTATCAGTAGCCCCACCGTCCTGAACAGCTTCCACTGTTTGTTTGTTCTCTTCAGAAGCTCCGATGCTACCCAGTGTGAAGACCATTGTCAGGAAAATTGCTATAAGGACTGCTGCAATTCCAACCAGTTTTGCCATCTGTGTTAATGGCACACGACCGATAAACATCATCAGGAATATAACAGCGAATAACAATGCTGCTGTTGATAGGTTCTCTATACCAATAAGCGCTGCTGTAGGTAAGACGATGCAAAGGATATATTTGAAAGCTTTCTTATCAGCACCATCTTCGCGTTGCATGGCACTAAGAATTTGTGCCGTAATAAGAACCATAGTTCCTTTAGCAATTTCAGAGGGTTGGAAGGTAACACCACCAGGTAGGGATATGACGCGGTTAGCACCATTGATCGACTCACCTCCGATAAGTACCCAGAGGAGCGTTAGGCCAGAAATGATAAGGAGAAATGGGGTCATCAGTTTGAAATAGCGGCAAGGTATGTTCAAGGTAATCACTGCTGCCATTGCGCCTATGATGATTGTTACCGTATGGAAGGCTATCGGTCCGATATAGTTCTGGCTCTTGTACGTCAGGTTACTCGAAGCAGAGAATACTTCGACAATACTGATCATACAGAGGAAGAAGAATACCATCCAAATGACCTTGTCTCCTTTGAAGATGTTACCTATTTTCTTATTCATATCCAAGTATTTTCTAGTATAACTAGTATTTCTGGATGACCTAAAGACTTCTTGCTATTGTCTTGAACTGTTCGCCTCGGTCTTCCATGTTTTTGAACAGGTCGAATGAGGCACAACAAGGACTTAGAAGAACTGTCTCACCAGGCTTGGCCAGCTCATAACAGGCCTGCATGCATTCTTTCATAGAATGGGTGTCTCGTACAGGAATACCCAGTTGGTCAAAGTTATCGTGAAGCTTCTGGTTGTCAGCGCCTAGGTAAACGATACCTGAGCATTTCTCCTTGACCAATGGCTTGATGGGGGTATAGTCGTTTCCTTTGTCCTTTCCACCGATAATCAGGATTACCTTTGTCTTCATAGCCTCCAATGCATACCAGCAGGCATCGACGTTGGTAGCCTTTGAATCGTTTATATATTGTACGCCGCGAACCATGCACACTTTCTCTAAGCGGTGTTCTACACCAGGGAAATCGCCCAGACTCTTGCGGATCTCTTCTTTCTTAATACCTGCGATATCTGCTGCAATACCTGCGGCCAAGGAGTTGTAGATGTTATGTTTTCCTGTCAGGCTCAGACTTTCCTGCTCCATATTGAACGGTTCGGGTTTCTCAATCTTATATTGACCTTCTTCGATATAACCGATGACACCCTTTTCTTTTAGTTCTGAGAAAGGATACTGGATTGACTTAATATCATATTTCTCCAATTCATGCTTGATGATAGGATCATCTGCCCAATAGATGAAAGCATCATTGGGAGTCTGATTCTGGATGATACGCATCTTGGCATCAACATAGTTCTGCATCTCGAAGTTGTAACGATCCAGGTGGTCTGGCGTGATATTCAGCAAGATTGCAATATTGGCACGGAAATCGTACATATTATCGAGTTGGAATGAACTTAACTCAATGATGTAGTATTCATGCGGATCCTCAGCCACCTGAAGTGCCAGAGAGTTCCCGATGTTTCCAGCCAGGCCAGCATCATATCCTGCCTCTTTGAAGATATGATAGATAAGCGACGTGGTGGTGGTCTTACCGTTTGACCCTGTAATACAGATCATCTTCGAGTGGGTATATCGACCTGCAAATTCTATCTCACTGATGATATGAATACCTTTTGCAATGGCTTTTTTAACCATCGGAGCCGTTTCAGGAATGCCGGGACTCTTAATGATCTCGTCGGCATTTAGAATCTTCTCCTCTGTGTGTTGTCCTTCTTCCCACTCAATATGGCGATCGTCAAGCATCTTCTTATATTTGTCCGCAATCTTCGACATGTCGGAGACAAATACGTCGAAACCTTCTTTCTTGGCAAGAACAGCTGCACCTGCACCACTTTCTCCTGCTCCTAATATAACGATTCTTTTCATCTTATCTCATCTTTAATGTTATCAGTGTTAAAGCCGCTAGGATAATTGAAGTAATCCAAAAGCGGATGGTAATCTTTGACTCATGGAACGGACGATGTGGCCAGCCTTTTAGAATGTATTGACTGGTAGCGTCGAGTTGTGAGTCCAGTTTACGGAAATTATCATGTATAGGCGTTGCACGGAATACGCGGACACGCTTCCCTTTCTTTTTCTGGATTTTGAACCATTGTGTCTGGATAATTACACTCAGACTCTCAACAAAGAAAATACCACAGAGAATAGGCAGCAATAACTCTTTGTGAATGATTACCGCACAAACGCCAATAATACCTCCAATGGTCAGTGAGCCTGTGTCGCCCATAAAAATCTGTGCGGGGAATGCGTTATACCAGAGGAAACCAATCATGGCTCCTGTAAATGCGCATAGGAACACAACCAACTCCTCTGAATGGGGTATGTACATAATGTCGAAGTAAGAGGCGTAGCCGATGTGTGACGAAACGTAAGCTAAAATACCCAATGCTACACCAACGATGGCAGAATTACCCGCACACATACCGTCCATACCATCATTAAGGTTCGCACCGTTTGATACTGCAGTTACCACAAAGATGGTCATCAAGACAAAGAGCATCCATCCTGCCGCAACTTTATATTTGCCGCAGAATCCCATGATACTGGAATAATTCAAATTGTGGTTCTTGATGAAAGGTATTGTTGTCTGGAGTGATTTCACCGGCTCACTTTTGTGCTTAACCACAATTTCCTGATTGTTTCCCTTTACATCCATATTTTCACGGACAACGGCATCAGGGCTGAGCCAAAGCGTGAGACCTACAATAAATCCGATGCTTACCTGACCTACAATCTTATATTTTCCTTTTAACCCATCCTTGTTGCGACGGAATATTTTGATATAGTCGTCGAGAAATCCGAGGAATCCAAGCCACAGTGTGGTAACTACCATCAAAATGAGATAAATATTTCGGACACGGCCTAACAGAATGACGGGAACAAGGATACTGACAATAATAACGATACCCCCCATTGTTGGTACACCTTTTTTCTCTACGCCAAATGGATCAATACTTGGATCTCGTTCTGTTTCATATATTTTTTTCCGCTTCATCCATTTGATAAAGCGCTCACCAAACCATGCTGAGATCAGCAGTGATAAGATGAGAGTCAAAAGAGATCGGAATGAAATATAGGACCACATGTGTGACCCAGGAATATTGTACTGATCAAGGAATCTAAACAAATAGTACAGCATAGGAATTTATTTTTTAGGCATTAAATATTTCGCGAACAACTTCCTTATCATCAAAGTGATGCTTTACACCTTGAATCTCCTGATAGTCCTCATGGCCTTTTCCTGCAATGAGAATAACATCGCCCTTCTCCGCCATCATACAGGCCGTACGAATAGCTTCGCGACGATCTACGATACTTATCACTTTCTTCATCTGCTTACTGTCAAGCCCTGCCAGCATATCATTAATGATATCCTGGGGTTCCTCAAAACGGGGGTTGTCGCTTGTAATGATAAGCTTGTCACTTTGTTTGACAGCTTCTTGTGCCATAAGAGGGCGTTTCCCTTTATCGCGATTTCCACCTGCACCACAAACAGTAATAACCTTGCCTTTACCATCTAATACCTCATGTATGGCATTTAGTACATTCTCCAAGGCGTCGGGCGTGTGAGCATAGTCAACAATAGCAGTGTACCCCTCTGGTGAGTGGATAGGCTCCAGACGTCCGTTCACACTCTTCAATGTACTTAGAACAACTAAGATCTCTTCCGGCTTCTTCCCCAGCATGACAGCTGCTCCATAGACAGCAAGCAGATTGCTGACATTAAACTTACCAATAAATTGGACGCCAACCTCCTTGCCGTTGATGTCCAGATACATTCCTTCGAAGTGACACTCGATGATCTTTGCCTTGAAATCGGCCATCGTGCGCGTAGAATATGTTTTAATCTGTGCCTTGCAGTTCTGAACCATTATTGAGCCATTTTTGTCATCGGCATTAGTGATGGCGAATGCTTCTTTGTCCAATCCGTCAAAGAAGGCCTTCTTGGCATTGCGATAATTATCGAAGGTTCCGTGATAATCCAAGTGGTCGCGTGTGAGGTTGGTAAAGATACCTCCTGTAAATCTCAGTCCGCCGATGCGTTTCTGAGCGATGGCATGGCTGCTACATTCCATAAAAGCGTATTCACAACCTGCTTCTACCATTTTAGCAAGCAAATGGTTGAGCTCAATAGGGTCGGGTGTTGTGTGATCGGCCGGGATTGCTTCACCCTCTATATAGTTACATACAGTGGAGAGCAATCCGCATTTGTGGCCGAACTTCCTGAACATATTATATAATAAGGTAGCTATGGTAGTCTTACCGTTGGTGCCTGTTACGCCGACCAATTTTAGTTTGTTTGAAGGATCTCCATAGAATTGGGTTGCAACCTTTCCTACATTGTCCTCTGTCGATTCAACAGCGATGTAAGTGACACCTGGTTCACGCTTATTGGGAAAATATTCGCAGAGCACAGCCACTGCACCCAGTTCAATAGCCTTTGGAATGAATTTATGTCCATCAGTCTGAGTGCCAGGGATGGCTATAAAGAGATGACCTTTCTCGATCTTTCGGGAATCGATATTCACGCCTGTGATTTCGACCTCTGTATCACCAAGGACATTGAGGACTTCTACGTTTTTTAGCAGTTCATTCAGTTTCATATCTTTAATCTTTAATTTTATTCCAAATATAGTTCACATCTCATACCCTCTTTAATGGCGGTACCGGCATAAATGCTTTGTGATTTGACTTTACCTCGGCCATGGATTCTGGTTCTTACGCCACGTGACTCAAGCAGATAGACTGCGTCTCGAGCTCCCATGCCAATCACATCGGGTATGATGTTTTTGCTTGAATTGATTTTAGGAGCCACCATTTCATTTTTTATACCTAGGTCTTTTAAGACATAATTGGTTGCTGCAATGTTGCTACTTTTTACTTCAGGTACTAAGCGAGAAGTTGAGTCGCAGGCATCTTTGACGCTTCGTCTGAGGTTCTGTGCCATGACACCTTCTGCTATATGGTGAAAAACGACACCGCTCATACCGCCACCTGATGCCGGTAATCCTGATTTCTTGATGCAGACAATACAGGTGTAACGTGGATTATCTGCAGGGAAGAATCCTGCAAATGACAACCAGTAACGAGTTGTACCAGAGTGATATCCGCCATATTGATCGGCAACCTGGGCTGTACCTGTCTTTCCTGCCACCTTGAATGACTTGGAACCGGCTTTTCGCCCTAATCCCTGACTGACAACGTGCTCCAAGATTGTCTGCATGGTCTTGATGGCCTGTGGCTTGGCAATGCGTTCCTTTAATACTACGGGCTCAAATTCCCTTATAACCTCGCCGTCTTTCATGATCTGTTTAACGAATCGTGGTTGCATCATCTTACCATTGTTGGCAATCGCATTATAGAAGGTGACGGTATTAATTGGCGCAATCTGAGTCTCATAACCAATGCTCATCCAAGGCAGAGTAGTCTTACTCCAATATTTCGTACGGTCGGTAGTCTTGGTATCTGGCATTCGGATCATCGGGGGATGGTAACCAACGATAGGTATCTTTAAATCTTCGTGGATACCTATACGGTAGAGCCCCTCAACGTATTTCCTAGGGTTGTGACCATAATATTTATCGATGAGGTAGCTGACACCGATGTTCGAGCTGACCTCCAAGGCGCGAGCCACATTAATCGTACCATAGCCGCCACGTCGCCAGTTGTGGTCCTTCATCGGGCGGCCATGCATCTCCATCACACCGCAGCCGGTTGGAATGGTCATGGTGGTATCGATGGTGCCGTCATCAAGAGCAACGAGGAAGGAGGCTACTTTAAATACTGAGCCAGGTTCACAGCGATAGCTGACAGCATTATTCACCATCTCATGATATTCTCCATCTGCACCGCGAGTCATATTGACAATAGCTTTCACGTCACCTGTCTTTACTTCCATCAGGATGACAACGCCCATTTCACCGTTAACTTGTGGGTCTTTCAACTCATCAATAAGGGCACGTTCTGCCAGATCCTGCATACTGACATCAATAGTTGTGACGATATCGTAACCATTGATTGGTGTTTGTACAGGAATGTCCATGTATTTGTTGAGAACCTTACGGCGATGCATTATACCATTGGTTCCACGCAGGATGGAATCGAAAGATAACTCTAAACCGTTCTTTGCACTATCCATTGCTCCAAACAAGGATCCGATAGTACGTTGGGCGAGCGTTCCAAAAGGATGATTACGTGAGTTGTATTCTTCCCAATGGAAGCCACCTTTATATATGGGCTCTCTGAAGATAGGCAACTTACGTACTTCACAGAATGTGTTATAGTCGATACGACGAGGCCAGATAGGCCAATGACGGGCTCCGACCTTGCCATTTTTCATAACCTTTCGCTTACCAGCCAATAAGTAGTCCTTAAAGTCAGCAGTAGTCCTGGATGGGAAAATCTGGTTCAGTTCATATGCAATGCTGTCTATCTTCTCTGCCCATATGGAATCACGCTTGAAAATACCGATGGAATCGTCTGTTCCGGCCTGGAAATCCATATAGATCTTATATTCAGGAAGACTACTTGCCATCAACTGACCATCGCAACTCAAGATATTTCCACGATTGGGCTTTACACTTACGCTATCACGCTTCAGTCTTGAGGCCACCTGGGTCCAATAGTCTTTTTTAGCCGTCATGATATACATGGCTTTACCCACAATGGCAAAACCAATGAATGTCAGCACTACTGCTATTGCAAAGTAGCGGGGCATGACCTTATCACTTTTGAATTTACTCATACCTGATCTTATTCGGCTACATTAATAATATAAGGTGGCTGATCTGCAATGTGGAGCAGACTGTCCTTGTTCTGTTTAAGTGCATCGAGCACATGGCTCTCGCGGCATTTCTCTGTAAGAGTACTGGAACTGGATAGTGCCTTGTATTTTGCATCAAGCAACTCCTTCTCCAACCTGTCAATTGTCAGCATGTCTTGTTGACATTGGTATCTGATGGCAACATAGACAATACAGAAGACTACCATTAGCACAAAGAGCCAGATTTGGCGACGAACCATGTCTGCTGTCAGGAAATCACCACCGAGGATTGTCCTTAGGCTCATAGAGGAATTTGGCTTGGGATCTTCCTCCTTTGCCTTCTCCTTGATTAGCTGTATGGTTTTCTTGGCCTGTTCCTTCATCTCGGCAGCCTCTTCTTTGAGGCTGACTTTCTCTTGATCAGCAGGTTCTTCCACCACTGTCTCTTGCATCTCCAATTCTATATCGTCTTTCTTCTTCATAAATCACATTTTGCTCTTTTCTGCTATACGCAGTTTAGCACTACGACTACGTGGGTTACACAACTGTTCTTCCTCGTTGGGTATAATTACCTTATTGCTGATTTGCCGGAAGGGGGCTTCTGTGCGCCCAAAGAAGTCTTGTTTGACTTTTCCTTCCACGTTGCCAGCCTTGATGATATTCTTCACGATACGATCCTCTAACGAATGATATGTGATAACAGAAAGTCTGCCACCTCCTCGGAGGACTTCCTGTGCCCCGTAGAGCATCTCCTTTAAAGCTTCCATCTCTTGGTTGACTTCTATGCGGAGTGCCTGAAACAATTTTGCCGTCTCTTTTTTCACGCGTTCACGCATGAAAAGATTCTCAGTAATCTGCATGAGGTCGCCAGTAGTCTCAATGGCCTTCTCGCCTCTTGCTTTGATGATGGAAGTAGCAATCTTACGGGCATTCTTGAGCTCTCCATATATATAAAAGATATTTGCCAATTGCTCTTCATCATAAGTATTGAGTATTTCTGCTGCCGTCACACCAGAGCGTTTGTTCATGCGCATATCCAGAGGGGCATCGAAGCGAAACGAAAAACCTCTGGTTTCATCGTCAAAGTGATGGCTCGAAACACCAAGATCGGCCAAAAGCCCGTCAATCTGTTCTATACCATAGTAACGCATCCAGTTCCGAAGATATCTGAAATTACTTCTGACAAACGTGAATCTGTTATCGTTAAGTATATTCTTTTCCGCATCTTCATCCTGATCAAAGCTATACAGATGTCCGTTTTCACCTAAACGGCTCAGTATTTCCCGACTATGTCCGCCGCCTCCGAAAGTTACATCAACATAAATACCGTCAGGTACTATATCGAGTCCATCGACACTCTCCTTAAGGAGGACAGGTACGTGGTATGTCTCTTCGTTCGATATCATAGGGCGTTGTCGGTGTTCATAATTTGTTCAAACTCCACGGCAAAGTCTTCTTCTGACTTGAGTGTCAGCTCCAGATTCTGTGGTGCCCATATCTCGATAGTGTCGTCCATACCGATAAACTGGATGTCTTGTTCGATATCTGCAGCTTTCAGTAGGCGTTTTGAAATGAGGAATCGTCCGTTGCCGTCGAGATTTACGACTTCTGCTTCAGACACAAATTGGCGAAACATTTGCTGATGAGTAGGCTTCCATGGGCGAAGCTGGTTCTTCAGTATGTCGAGACGCCCGTTCCATACGCTCTCAGGATATAGTACCAGGCATTTTTGGAAGACATCTTTGCGCAGCACAAGATTTTCCTCGCCAGATGCTTGCAACATCTTGCGGAAAATCGCTGGTAGAAAGGCCCTTCCCTTTGCATCAGTCTTGGCTTCTATATTACCTAAAAAACGCATACGTACATCTTTAATATATAATTCGGTTACAAAGATAGACATTTTTCCCCACTTTTCGCCACATTTCCCCACATTTTTATAAATTTAACTATAATTTGCTGATTTAATTGGGCTTTGTGTATAAAAGACATTTAAAAAGAAAGATTTTTTCTGGTTTTTTGCTCAAATATAAAAGAAATGTGCTATTTTTGCACCTTGGTTAGTGTTTTGAAGAGAATATGGCAACTGTCACAGAGAAAACTATCGACATTGATAGCATCCTGAAGGGAAAGATTGGCGCGAAAATGAAGTTCGTGCCAAAACCTTTGATTGGATGGCTGAAACGTATTGCCCATCAGGATGAGGTGAATGCTTTTCTTTGGGAAAGTCGTGGCAAGACTGGTGTTGAGTGGTTAGAGGCTTGCGTTAAGTATCTTGACATGACTTTAGAAGTGGAAGGAAAAGAAAATCTTCCTGATCCCAATGATAATAAGCTCTATACGTTTGTTAGTAATCATCCTCTTGGCGGAGAAGATGGCGTGGCTTTAGGGGCAATTATCGGGCGGCATTATAATGGTCGCTTCCGTTATCTTGTCAATGATCTGTTGATGAATCTTCCTGGGCTTGCGCCAGTTTGTATCCCAATTAATAAGACAGGTCATCAAAGCAGGAATTTCCCGGCGATGGTGAAGGCTGGCTTTGAAAGCAATAATCACATGTTGATGTTCCCCGCTGGTCTGTGTTCACGTCGTCATAAAGGTGTTATTAGAGATATTGCTTGGTCAAAAACCTTTATCTCCAAGAGTGTAGAATACCAGCGTGATATAGTGCCTATCCATTTTAGCGGACAGAATTCAGACTTCTTTTATCGCCTTGCAAATTTCAGCGATAAGTGCCTGCCATTTAATTTGGCAATGCTTTTCCTTGTCGATGAAATGTATAAGAATGTGCATAAGGCTTTCCGAGTTACTATTGGGAAGCCCATCCCTTGGCAGACATTCGACAAAAGCAGAAGTCCGATAGAATGGGCACAATATGTAAAAGATCAAGTTTACTCACTCGAATAATACGGAACTAAATATATCTACACGAATTCAATAGACCAAACAATGGAACAAGAGATCATCCAGCCAATCGACAAAGAAGTCTTAAAACGGGAACTTACTCCGGAACTTCAGCTTCGTATGACTAACAAGAGTCACAACGAGATTTATGTTATTACGGCGCATAACGCACCCAATGTTATGAAAGAGATTGGGCGTCTGCGTGAGATCGCTTTCCGTGAAGCAGGAGGCGGTACTGGCAAAGCGATGGATATCGATGAATTCGATACTTGTGAAAATTGCTACAAGCAACTTATTGTTTGGAACCCTGAGGCTGAAGAGATAATTGGCGGATATCGTTACCTTGAAGGTACAAGTTGGGAGATGGATGAGCATGGACAGCCTAAGCTCGCTACCAGTCATATGTTCCATTTTTCGGAGAAATTTCTGAAAGAGTATATGCCTTATACTATCGAGTTAGGTCGTTCGTTCGTGTCGTTACCTTATCAGAGTTCCCGTATGGGTGCTAAAAGTCTTTTTGCACTCGATAATCTTTGGGACGGACTGGGTGCACTGACGGTTATCAAGCCCAACGTGCGCTATTTCTTTGGCAAATTTACCATGTATCCCTCTTATATTCGTCGTGGAAGAGACATGATTCTCTACTTCCTGCATAAGCATTTTGCTGATAGAGAGAACCTGATTGTGCCGATGAAACCGCTGGAAATTGAAGCCGATCCTAAAGAATTGGAGCAATTATTCTGCGAGAAGGAGTTCAAGAAAGACTATTTAATCCTGAATACCGAGATTCGTAAGTTGGGCTATAACATCCCACCGCTGGTGAATGCATATATGAGTCTTTCCCCAACTATGAAGCTCTTTGGTACAGCTATTAACTATGGCTTCGGCGATGTGGAAGAGACGGGCATACTTATTGCTATCGAGGAAATCTTCGAGCAGAAGCGGGTGCGCCATATTGATTCTTTTATAAAGGAGCATCCTGAAGCTTTGAGGATTACCAGTGGTGCTAACAAGGTCATCTATAAAGAAAAGAAAGACTAAAACAGCCCATTTATTCGACGATAAGCTGAAGGCCTATGCCTCGCACGGTCTTCAGTTTAATCTTTGTTTCGTCAGCAAGGAGTTTACGTAGCTTGTTGACAAACACGTCGAGTGAACGTGATGCAAAATAGTCGTCTTCGGTATTCCAGAACCGACTGAGGATGGCTTCGCGACGCACCACGTTGTTCTTATTCTCTGCCAGCAGTTGAAGAATTTGGGCTTCACGCTGGGTAATAGTCTGAGAAGCACCGGTTTCATCGTTACGTAGAGTAGCATGTTCGGCATCAAGAGTGTATTTGCCGAGTTTGTAGTGATTAGTCTCCTTTTGCGTTTTACCACCACCTCGCATCTTCATCAACGCTTGAATGTGTGCGTCGAGTTCCTCTGGTACGAATGGCTTCTTCACATAGTTGTTGATGCCCAAGCGATAACCAGCCTTTACATCGTTAGGCGAGGTAAGGGCAGAAGTGAAGATGATGATGACATCTTGATCCGTCTCGCGGATACGCTCCACCATTTCAAAACCATTCATCACGGGCATATCGATGTCTGAGATAATGACATCGGGATTGATCTCCTGCCATGCCTGCAGGCCTTCCTTGCCGTTGGAAGCAGTTGTCACTTCGTAACCGCCTATGATATCCTCCAGTCCTGTCTTCTCGATATATGCCAGCGAGGCATCGTCTTCCACAAGTAATAGCTTGATCATACGTTCTTAGGTATAAATAAGGTGAATTCCGAATATTTATCTTTCTCGCTCGATACGGTGACCTTGCCTCCATGGGCCTGCATCACCTGATCCACGTAGTTCAGCCCCAAGCCAAAGCCTGACACGCCTCCCTTGCGGTTGTGCTCATGAACAGCTGCCCTACCAAACTTGTCGAAAATAATCAACTGGTCTTCCTTCGAGATGCCGATACCATTGTCGCGCACCTTCAGGAGTACATATTTGTCGCTGTTCTGAGAGGTGATACTGATCTCAATCTGGTCTTTGGAATACTTGATGGCATTGTCGATCAGATTCGAGATGGCTTCAGTGAGATATTGCTCATCAGCCACCACATGTTTCTCCAGCAAATCTACGATGAAATCGATGTTTTTCTCCGATTTCGCCTTCGCTTTCTCCACGATGTCATCGACGACGATCTCCAGGTTTACCGTCTGTTTGTTCAGTATCAGTTTCTTGTTTTCCAGTTTCGAGATGGTGAGCAGCTTGTTTACCAGCGCCAACAGGTGCTCGGCCTCGCTCTCAATAATCGAGAAGTATTTCTCCTTGATCTCAGGTTTGTCGTCCACCTTGCCGCTGTGCAGGAACCTTGATCCCATGATGATGCTCGAAAGGGGTGACTTCATATCGTGAACCATCGCATAAGAGAAGTCGTTTCGAAGGTCAGCCATCAGTTTCTGTTCGTCGAGATAGCGCAACAGTCTCAGTAGGATAGCCCCAAACAGAATCAGGATGATGGCACTGGCCAGGAACAGCGGACTGAGTCTGCGAGCCAGTGTGGGGTAGGGATTATTGAGGGCCAGCTGTAGCCCCTTCGACTTATCGCGCCTGATGCTGAACACCCTGGTCTTCAGCGAGGTAGTGGTCAGCTGGTTATTGCTTTGCCTGAGTGTCTTCCCTTGATGATCCACCTCGAGGATGGTGAAGTTGCGGTCCAGATTGACCACACTGAGCAGACTGTCAACAAAGAGGGCCAGTGTGTCGAGCGACACCTCTGAGTGGTATCTGCGACTCAGTACGTCGTTCGAGAGGTCACCACGCAACTCAGGCAGACTGAGCGTATCGCCCTTCGACACGATATCCGCCCTGTGATAACTCTCGTAGAACATGGCCCAAGGCAACTGATTACCAGCCTTTTCCGAGATATCCCTCACTTCAGAGCGATATGTCATCCACATGTAGAGTCCCAATAGCAGCATCACAGCCACCATCGCCCCTACCGACACATATTTATACTTGTTTTTCTGCATAACCGACCGCAAAGATAGTGCAAATCGGGATAATAAACAAAATAAATCGTGTTTTTATTTTCCTACAGTCTGTTTTTCTCTTCATTACCAGCACCAGAGCCCTTATACTTTGAACGGGAGACGTTAAAATTGTAACTCAGGGTCAGACCCACACACTGTGTATAGGTGTACACATCCTGGTCTGTCAAGCCGATGGCATAGTAAGTGGTCATCTTATTCTTTGACGTGCGGAAGATGTCGTAAGCATAAAGCGTACACGAAAGCCGTTCCTTCCAGAAGGATTTCTGCAGACGGGCATTCACCGCGAAGTTGCTGCCGCGATACATAAATGCCCAGTGGTTGCTGCCGGTATAACTGGCTTGCACCAGTGCCTTTGTCGTGGGATTGATGACGAACCAGTTCTTCAGATCAAAGGAGAATTCTGGTTTGTTAAGTTTCTCGGGTGCACCATATTTCTCTGCATCAAATATCTGCTGATAGTAGTGCAGTGTGATATTTGGTTGCCAGAAACCCAGCTTTGGCGAGGCGACGAGGGTGGCATAGACGCGATCCTGATGGTCGAAGTTGACAGGCTGGAAGATAGCAATCTCTTTCTCTTCATCATACACTCTGCCAATGTGGGTGAAGAGATCGTTTTCACGTGTATAACCTGCCACAAAAGTCAGCCACGAATAAGTCAGATTAAGGTCTATGCTCTGACGTACTGAGGGGCGTAATAGCGGATTGCCGCCTTCATAGAACATACGGCTGTCATAGACAATCATTGATTCCAGCATACGATAGGGCGGGCGAGTGATACGCTTGCTATAGCTCAACTGTGCGCTCCACTTGTCTTTCTGCCATGCTACTGACAGGTTAGGGAACCAGTCGTTATAGGTGCGGCTTGGCTCTTGCTGCCATTCGCCAAACGAGTAGTAATCTGCTTTTACATGCTCAAAGCGAAGGCCGGCATTCAGGCGCCACTGACCTAACTGTAACTCGTATTCAGCAAAACCGGCAATGTTCTGTTCTTTCATCTCGTTGTCTGTCTCTGGTATGATGCCTTCTTGATTGACATTGTGACCATAGCTCTTCGTGCTTGTGGCTTCTGTTCCGCCACTCAGTGTGCCTTTCCATATAGGATAAGCCAGCACCAGCTTTCCTGCCATCATCTTGCGGTCTTCGTTGTTAAGGGTAGTGATGGCGCGGTCACCCAGTTCCTTACTGAACTCCTGCTGGTTAAGATGATTCTCCGTTTTGCGTTGCAGAATCGTGGCGTTTAGGTCGATGTCCAGTTTCCCGGCCTTTCCCACATAATATGTGTTCAGTTCCCATACAGGTTTATCGATTTCATCGATATCTGTCTTCAAAAGGACGTCACCGTAAAAGGCACCATTCTTGAGATAGTTCTGCGTCATGTCAGACTTGTATCTATTATAAAGTTTCTTCTGCGATGAGAAGCTCAGTCCAAGAGAATGGTCAGCATTGAAATCGTAACTCAGACCAGCCTTGTACTGCAGTTCTGTCCAACTGCTCCTGATGGGTAGAACAGCATGAACATCGAACAGGTCTTTCTTGATATGCAACTCCTGCTCAAGCTCCTGGTCAGCGCTGTAGTGACCGTTGTCGAGTGCTACGTTAGCAGAAACTTCCAGTCCGCCTGTACGATAATTCAGGGTCAGGTCGTTGTAGTTGCTCCACTTGTTGTTTTTCCATGTATCGCTGGTCACCAACAGACTCAGTCCCTCGCCTTGTGTCTTCAGTGTCTTGATGCGGATAACGGCATTTACTTCGGCATTGTATTTGGCACCAGGTGCTGTGATGATATCTACGCTCTTGATATCCACCGACTTCAGCTGCTTCAGTTCACTCTTATCGCGTACTTTTTTATTATTGATATAGATCTCCGGCTCGCCTTTGGCCAGCACCTCAAACTTACCGTCTTTGCCCTTCATCAAAGGCATCATCGATAGCAGGTCGTCGGCTGTTCCTATGTCGTGCAGGATGGAGTGCTGCACATCTACCGTCAAGCCGCCTTGCGTCATTTTGTACTGTGGAATCTCGCCTTTAACCTCTACACCTTTCACCATGTAGGTCTCTGGCTGAAGGGTGATAGTACCAACATGACCCACACTGACATTGCGAGTGACTGTCTTATAGCCGATATACGATACCTTCAGCGTGATATGCTGGGGCTTGCAGGGAATCACGAAATCGCCATTCTCATTGCTGACACCACCATTCAAAAATCCATCGTTGAGCAGCGTGATATTGGCAAACTCAATAGGCTTGCCACTAATGTCAACCACGCGTCCGATGACCTTCGTGTCCTCTTTCTGGGTACATTCTATATAGATATCCTGATGGTCGAAGGTAAGGTGCATTGGATAGAATTCGCAAACCTGACGGACAGCATCTCTGACAGATACATTCTCCAAACGGGTGGTAACGGTAAAATCCTCCAATTCATCGAAGATAAAGTTGAGCTTATAATGATCCTGGGCGTTATTAATCCAGATCAGAGCCTCGCTGAGCGATACGTTCTGGAAGTCGTGGGATAACTGCTGCGCCTTTGCGCTCATGGCGACAAGGCACAATAAGAGTATATATATCTTTTTCATAGTGCTGGCTTATTCAATGGTGACGGTTTCTTCGTTGAGTGTCAGATGCACTTTCTCGAAGTGGTTGATCTTGTCGATTATCTCTTGAAGGGTGTCATTGGCATCCCATTGTAGATAGAAGCGGATGGTGCGAGCATCGTTGTTCTTAAACTCCACCTTGATGTTATAGTTATCACTCACATATTTCATAATCTGCTGTAGTTCCACATTATTAAATTCCACTGGGGTATTTTTTATGGGAACCATCTCCCTATTGTAGGTCTTCTCAACCTTGTCAAAATCAGGTTTGCTTTCCGTAATGGCCGTCTTCGGCTTCTCGTCTGTCTCGATGAAATGGGCGATTGTGGCGTAGGCAATGCCTGAAAGCATCAGTACACCAATGATAGAGGCTGCAATCTTTAGGATTGGAAATCCACTTCTCTTTTTCTTAAACCTCATCCATTCGCTGTTGGCATCAGGCACAGGAATATTCACCTCGTCCAACATCTGGTCGAGCTGCTCATCTGTGTATTTCTCAGGGTGCAGCAGCATCCTGATCTGCTCTTCTTTCTTCATGCTTCTCTGTCTTTAAAAGTTGAACGTAGTTTCCTCAAACCCTGCACGATGTGCTTGTTGACTGCCGACAGACTGATACCCAGCGAACTGGAGATGTCCTTATACGACTGATCCTCGTCGAAGTGCATCTTGATGATGCGGCTAGTCTGAGGCGAGAGCTTCTCATCGACGTAGCGACTCACCTTTTCGATGATTTCATCGTCATACCTCTCACTATTCACAGTCTCTGGTGTCAGGAATCTGATAGCCTCCTGATGTGTCTGGCGGTGTGCAATGATGTTGAGGCAGCGATTTCGGACACAGGTCAGCAAGTACGTTCTCTGCGACTCCTCCTTCAGTGGGATGGTACCAGCCCACAGCTTGGCGAAGACATCCTGTACCACATCCTTCGCCTCGTCTTCGTCGCCCAGCAGAATGTAGGCTGCCTTGTACATCCTGCCAGACTCCGAAAGGAAGAGCTCCTTGAATTGTTGTTCTTTGATCTGCATCTTTTGTCGCTGTTTCTACTTATATATACAGATGAGCTATAGAAATCATCACTATGGCCTTGCAAATTTTTATGCAAAGTTACAAAAAAGAGGGTGAAAACCTCAAATTTATAAGAATTAACCTAAAGATAACATTCGGATAACTTAATGTTAATGCAACTTATCGTACCTTTGCATCGTCAAACAATAGAAGTTAAACAATTAAATACAATAAAATATGGAGTCAATCATCACTATCGCAACTGTTCTGACTATGTATTTCAACGCTGCCAACGACGTGAACGCCCCCTATCTGTATAACTCAGATCTGGAGGATGGTGTCATCCACAAGATTGAGGTCTATGAGCAGAAGGCTGACAACCAGATGTGTGCCAAGATGGAGTATCGCTATAGCTATGACGAGCAGGGACGATTGACTACCCGTGAGGTGGTACGCTGGGATGCCGATAAGCAAGAATGGGTAAACGACTTCCGTCACACCTATAAATATTATAAGAACGGTTACAACATGGAAACCAGCAAGTGGGACGCTGCCAAACAGGCTTACGACCTGCCTTCAGAGGTAACTCTTTGCCGTGAGATTGCTCCTAGCATGACTTCCATCAAGACCTACAAGATGAATGCAGAAAAGAACGATATGTATCTCATCAACAGTCTGCTCTGCATGGAGTCTCTGGAAGCTGTCAGCGACCGTCTTTTCGCCTGATCTCCTAAAAACATTTAAATTGGTAATACAATCCGTAATTTGGGTAACCTGATTACGGATTTTTCTTTGTACCTTTGCAGGCGGATAATAAAACGAGACAATGGAACTGATAAAAGACAAGAAATTCGGAGGCGAGCGACCTCTGTTTGCCCAACACGATTTAAGACTTGAGAATGTAACAATCACCGACGGTGAGTCTGGTATCAAGCAGTGCCAGAATATGGAAGCATACGATTGCAAGTTTTATGGTAAATATCCCTGGTGGCATGTTGATGGCGCCTATATCGAGAACTGCTATTTCGCACTCGACTCACGTTCTGCCATCTGGTACACCAACGATATGGTGATGAAGAACTCACGTATCGACGGACCGAAGTTCTTCCGTGAGATGAAGAACCTGACGCTGGAGAATGTCGAGATCACCGATGCTGACGAGACCTTTTGGAAGGTAAACGGCATTAAGATCAAGAATGTAAAGCTGCATGGTGGCACTTATCCGTTCATGTTCTCTGAGAATATCTATGTCGATGGCTTGGAGAGCGATTCGAAGTATGTGTTTCAGTATTGTAAGAATGTGGAAGTGCACAATGCGAAGATTCTGACGAAAGACTCTTTCTGGGAGTGCGAGAATGTGACAGTCTATGACTCAGTGCTCGATGGCGAGTATCTGGCCTGGCACTCTAAGAATGTGCGCCTCGTGAATTGTCATCTGGCTGGTGAGCAACTGCTCTGTTATACCGAGAATCTGGTTTTGGAGAACTGCACCATCGATCCGATGTGCGATCGTATGTTCGAATACTCTACTGTTGAGGCTGATATCAAAGGACATATCGAGAATATCAAGAATCCCACAAGCGGACACATTATTGCCGATTCCATCGGTAGTATCACCATCGATGAGAACGTTCGTCAACCCAATAACTGTGTGATAGAGACAAGAGGATGAAATACGATTTCGATGAATTGGTAGCGCGCAGAGGTACAGGTTGCGTGAAGTGGGACGAAAGCAAATATCCCGACGTGATTCCCCTCTGGGTGGCAGATATGGACTTCAAGGCAGCTCCCGCTATCCTTGAGGCTGTTCAGAAGCGTGCCGAGCATGGGGTGTTCGGCTATACGGTGGTGGAGGATGACTATTACGTAGCTGTGATTAACTGGTTCCGTCGTCGCCATCAATGGACCATCCGTCGTGAGGAGATCCTCTATACCACTGGTGTGGTACCAGCGATGTCGGTAGCCATCAAGGCACTCACGATGCCAGGTGAGAAAGTGCTGATCCTGTCGCCTGATTACAACTGTTTCTTCTCTTCTGTCCGTAATAACGGTTGCGAGGTGCTGGAGACAGCTCTCAAACGGGTGGGAGATACTTTTGAGGTGGATTGGGACGATTTCATCGCTAAATGCGCCGATGAAAAGACGACTGTCTTTCTGCTCTGCAACCCTCATAACCCCTGTGGACGTGTCTGGACGAAAGCCGAACTCTCGCGGATGAATGATATCTGTATGCAGTATGGCGTGAAGGTGGTGAGCGATGAGATTCATTGCGAACTCATCATGCCTGGCTACCAGTTCCAGCCTTTTGCTGCTGTCAGCGAAGCCTGCCGTCAGAACAGCGTGATTCTTAACTCGCCCTCGAAATCCTTTAATATAGCAGGTCTGCAGGTGGCTAATATCATCTGCTCGCAGCCAGAATGGCGCCGCAGACTGGATCGAGCCATCAATATCAACGAGGTGTGCGATGTTAATCCCTTTGCGCCTGTAGCCCTGAAAGCGGCCTATAACGAGAGTGAGGACTGGATCGATGAACTCAATCAGTATCTGTGGGGAAATTATACGTTTTTGTGCGATTTCATCGATAAAAACATCCCCCAATGGAAGGTCTGCCGCTTAGAGGGAACCTATCTTCCTTGGATTGATATCTCTGCGATGGGTGTTAGTGCCGATCAGCTCTGTGACCGCTTGCTCGAAGAGGCCAGAGTGTGGATCAATCCTGGCACGATGTATGGCGCAGAGACAGGAAAAGGCTATGTCCGTTTGAACATAGCCTGTCCCCGTAGTCGCCTGGAAGAGGCGCTCAACCGTATCTCAAGTGTTATTTCGGCAGGATAATGTCGCCCATCTCAGAGGCTTCGGCATCCTTGTCATTGAGCTTGAAGAGCATGAACTTCGGACTCTTTGCTGTGCAGGGTGCCCAACCTAAGCCTTTTGAGCCCTTCGCACCATTGGGATCGCTATACTTCACGAAGTTCGTCCAGGCTGTCAGCATCTTCTCAGACAGGTCCCAGTCGCCTTGTGTCCAAGGGCGCCAGCAGTGCTTCAGACTCTTGAATACAAACCAGAGGTCGCTGCTGTGGAAGGCTCCCTTCAGACGATCGGTGATCTCGGGATGCTTGCCGTCGTCGGGCAGCGGACGGGCAAACTCGTAAGCCCAAGCCTTGCCGCCTTTTGCCTCGCGAACCTTACAGAACTCTGCGATGCCAGGTCCCATCGAACCCATATCGTTCAGCGTGTAGCCTATCATGTAAGGCACATCGGCAATCGTTCCCTCACGAGTCGCCTCGTCGAAGCTCTTCAGCGATACGTAGCCATCCACAATTGGGCGCTCCATCACATAGACATCGCTCTTGTTCACCATATTATAAATGGTGGTGAGGGTATAGAGCACCTCGGTAGAGGCTGCACGCAGCTTCTTCAGATCAGTCAGTCCAGCCCAGTCCATCACCTTCTTCGTCTCTGCCTCAGCCTCTTTCAGCGTGGGGTTGTAGGTGAAGAACTTTGCCATTGGGGTTGCAGGCTTGGCTTCCTCTCCTGCCTTCGAGGGGATATTCAAACCGCCGCCACTCATGATTACTGCCTTCTGGAACAGACCACGAGCCAGCGGACTCTCGCAGATGGTGCGTACGCTTCCTGCTCCAGCGCTCTGTCCGAAGATGGTCACATTGTCAGGGTCGCCACCAAACTGGGCGATGTTCTGTTTGATCCATTTCAACGACTGAATCTGATCCAGAATACCATAGTTGCCCGATACGCCATGAGGACTCTCTGCCGAGAGCTCACCATAAGGCATGAAGCCGAAGATACCCAGACGATAGTTGATCGTGACGAGCACCACATCCTTTGCGGCCCACTCCTGTCCGTCGAACTCAGGTTCTGTGCCCCATCCCTCACGATAGCCGCCACCGTGAATCCACAGAGCCACAGGCAACTTCTTGTTTACGTCGCCAGGCGCCTTGGTATAGACGTTCAGATAGAGACAGTCCTCGCTATAAGGCGCCTCGTCGCCATAGCCCCACTCAGAGGTATAGAAACCAGGATAGTGAACAGCCTGATAGCCAGGATGCCCAAAGCGGTTGCACTGGCGGATGCCCTCCCAAGCCACAACGGGCTGAGGCTCTTTCCAACGCAGGTCGCCAATAGGTGCTGCAGCATAAGGGATGCCTTTATAGACATACACATCAGAGTTGTCGCAGGTCACACCTTGAATCTGACCACCCTCAATCTTCAATACGGGATTCTCAGCTGCTAACGCTTTGAAACCAAAGAATGCCAGTAATGGCAAAAGTAACCAAAGTTTTCTCATAATCAAAGTTTTTAGTTGATAACAAATCTGTTGCAAAGATAGTGTAAATCGAACGAAATACCAAATTTATTGCACATTAGTTTGGCTTTCCGCGAAAAAAGCCTTACCTTTGCACCCGAAAAGCACTCTGCCCTGATAGTTAAATGGATATAACAAGGCTCTCCTAAAGCTTAGTTCCGAGTTCGATTCTCGGTCGGGGTACTATTTGTCGTTGGCAACGCGACAAGCAAACAAAATGGCCCAAGGAAACATCCCCTGAGCCATTCTTTTATTTAAGAACTCTAATCCTTTTGCCTAAGCTGATTTTTGGAAGTAGTAATGAGACCATACTATTCCTGCGACTGCAATAATACCCAAAATTGCAAACAATACGATTAATGCCATATTAATTACTACTAATTTTACCTATCAATATAAATCCAAATACCACAAATGCCAGAACTGCACCTAATCCTATAGATACCAGCAACCAGACATTTACATCTTGTTGCATCACACTTGCCAACACGACTCCACCTAATATAAGTTTTGCCATATCAAGACAGAATTTGCCACCCTCGAAAATTAGTTTTTCTTTATGAATGGGTTTAGCTCCTTCTCTCATCAGTTGCTTATTCAGCTCCTGATTCTTTGCCTTTGCTTTTTCTCTTCGATTATTCATGGCAAAAATACATAAAAGGTTCGATACTACCAAGAAATCTTAGAGAATTAACACAAATTTTTGCTTTTTGCTGTTTCATAAGCTTTCAATTTAAGGGGTTAAACATTAAATATCGTGTGCAAAGATAGCAACTATTTCTGAATCCACCAAATATCTGAGTAACTTTCTTGAAGTAAAAATATTGGATAATTTGTATAAGCATAAAAAATGCGCTGTTAAAGAGAAAAATTGCTAGGATTAATGGTAGATTTTGCGGGGATTAATGGTTTTCGAAATTGATTTCTATAAGTTTACATACATACCTACATAAAATGATTCAAACTATCGATAAACACTAGTGTTTTGAAACTTTTCTACCTACATAGAAACTACATATAACTACATAGAAACTACATATAACTACATTCAAACTACATATAACTACATAAAAAACGACTTAATAACAGCTCGATAACGTCGTTTTAGAATCAATTACGCGCATCTGCAATTTCTTCTATTATGGATAGTAAATAAATTCTCTAGAGAATTTTCTACTAAGTAGCCTTACTAGCAATTGCTAATAAGTAAGGAAGCTCAAGAATTCTCTAGAGAATTTTTCAATAAGCATTAAGGAAAAAACTTGCAAATAGTGCCATTGTTCTCTCTTCTTAGCCTATAAACGACTAAATACATGTAGTTTGAATGTAGTTTGAATGTAGTTATATGTAGTTATTATGTATGTAGCTTTTTTAGCAAACCTTTAATATACAGATAGATAGCATAAAATGATGTAGGTATGTATGTAATTTGTAAAATTAGAAACCGAATCTCAGTCCTAATTGGAGATTGAAGTTTGTGGGCTTGTCTTTGTAGAAATTGCTGATGCTACTGCCATTATTAAAGTAATGGCGGATACCTGGTTCCGCATAGAGACCAACCTGGGGCACAATATGATATTGCACACCTAAACTGCCGCCTAAAGACCATTGTGCCCGATCCTTATCCATCTTCTGGTCAATGCCATCGGTATTGGCTTTTGCCGCAACATTCCATTCCACCTGACCACCAGCTGTGAGATAAGCCTCTAACCCATGCCATTGCCATACCGAGAACTGCAGATTCAAGGGGATACCAACATAATGGAGTACCTGATGACGCTTGATCTGATGATTCTGAGCAAGGGTCAGAAAATCGGAACTCAGTCTGGTATATACTGCTCCTGTGCTTAGAGACAGTCTCTTGGTGAGGGGATAGCTCAGCGTGAGTCCAAAAGAGATGGGCTGCTTGTGATCCTGACGCTCCTCATAATCTGCCAGATATACTGGTTCCCCACGAGTGAAAGCGAACTTCTGCTGCATCGAAGAACTCATCTGTACGCCATTCCGTCCGTTCCAACTGCTCATACCTCCTGAGGCATACAGGTTCATCGACAACTTTTTGTAGTGGTGTTGTGCAGGATTCTTCTCTTCGAACACTTCCAAAGTGGGTTGTTTCTTTTGCACCTCTGTTTTTTTAGGTAATACCTTATGCTCCTCATTTATTTCAGGAGCTGACTTTTCTGTAGCAACTGATTCTTCTGTAGTGACAGATTCCTCATTAGCCACAAATCCTTCAGCAGCGAGAGATGTCCCAGATGGTGGAGTTATGCGTGATGAAACTGTATTCTTTGATGTAATCGCTTGAGCCACAAAGGATTCCTCTTGTTTCGGATTCTCAGGAGCCTCATAAACTTCTGCAATCACGTCTTGTTGTTGTTCATCGGTGACGGGCTGTTGATGCCAGAACAGATAGCCCCCACCTACAGCCAATCCTACAAATACCGCAGCAGCCATCCAACGACGCAAGGATACAAGACGATGCTGGCGCTTCACCTCTTTATTAAGTGAAGCCTCAATGCCCTCCCATAAGTCGTGCTTCGGCTCCTCACGGTAGTCTGCCAAATGCTTTTCAAGCCTCTCGGTCCATTTATCTTGTTTCATATCTCGTGTCGTTTAATATATTCCTTCATCATCTTTATCAGCATCTGCTTGGCTCTTGCCAGCTGGGAGGTTGATGAATTCTCCTTGATGCCCAGCCTTTGTGCGATTTCCTGATGCGAGCAGTGCTCGAAAACATAGAGATTTAGCACTAGTCTATAGCCGGCAGGCAACTGTGCAATCATTCTACTGAGGATATGAGGTGGAATCCGTTCCAACTCTGGTTCCTCGTCGGGTATATCTGGAATGGTACCCGTAAAACTGATCCGTTCATGCTTCCTCACGAAGTCAAGCGCTTTGTTTACTACCGTTCTTCTGACCCATGCTGTGAGTGATCCTTCCCCTTGGTAGTCAATATGCTGGACTGAGGTCAGGATTTTCACAAAACTGTCTTGCACCACATCCTCCACATCATCGCTGTCAGGGATATACCTCAGTCCTATCGACATGGCATATCCCTTATACCGTTCGTAGAGCCGTCTCATCGCCTGGCGGTCTCCAGATTTGATGGCTTTCAGCAGTTGCTCCTCAGTTTCCAACAGTGCTCCCCTTCATTCTATTGATACTTGTGTATCTTAGCTGCATCTCAGGATCAAACGGTATCTCTTTAAATATAACTCCCGCACCTTCTGAACATAAGATCTTATCCACAGGGATGATGCAAGAGAATGTCCCTCTTTCACTATTGAGGATTACCGAAGATTTCTCTGTCACAAGGTGTATAGAGATACCAACCTCCTTTCCATCCTCAAGTGTCACTTGATAGTAAATATACTGTGGGGCCATACTCGAATAGTACATGGGGGTAAATTCGAGGTAGTAGGCATTGTCGGAATATCCGACGTATCGCATTGGTATGGCAATGGAATTAGGGATACTGCTGACCGTTGCTCCAGGCATGACTAAATCTGTAATCGCCTGAAACGGAAAGCCGAAAAACGTTGCCGTACTTGGCAAGGCATCCCCCTGAACTTCAGTGTCATCAAAATTAATACTGACATCAGCTGCTTCCGCCTTTACGTCGTTAACCATCCAAATGCCTTCATAAGTGTTTCCCCGCGAAACGACGTCATTGTAACTCTCTCCCTTAAAACTGTAAAGGTCATTATCTCCACCAGATGAACAGGCTACAGACACTAAGGCAGCAGCCAGATAGACGGTTGTTTTTAAATACTGTTTCATATTGCAGGACCAATTTTAGGTTGTTTTTTTGAAATCACTTCCACCAATTCAAATGTATAGGGTGGTGGATTGCAGGTTCCTACCTGTTGAAGCGTTGGAGTCGCTTTAATACGTAATACATAGACATAACCTTCTTCATAGGAGAAACCTTTAATCTCATTTTCACTGAAAAGCAAACTTTCACCATTGTCTCTTGAGCCGAATACAGATTTGGGACCCAACGACCAATCTCCCCATTTGTCATTTGGGGCATAAGGGGCATAATGATCCTCGAGCGTTACCGTCCAGTATTCTGAACCTTCTTCGTCATTCCTGCAGGATATTAAATAGACTGTCACAGCTGAGACAACTGCGAACAGTATCGTTACTCCAAGTAATTTGAGAATTCCTTTCTTAATCATATTTCCATTTGTTTTTAATGAACCTTTTTTATTATATAACGTAAAAAAGGGGAAAATACTGCGTTAAAAAACAAAAAAACAAAAAAACAAAATAAGGATGCAGTATTTTCGCATTTTGGAAGTTATAAGGATAAAGAACCTCATTAAAATAATGTTTTGATTATGAAGAAACTATTCTTTTTTGCAATGACGGCAGCTGTGTTGATGGGCTGCAAGAGTAATGAACCATGTGAAGGTGAAAGAGTGATCGACATGCTTCCAAAGACCAGGTTTATCGAATTGACAGAGTCGCAGAAAGACTTCGTCAACAAGAACACTGATTTTTCTTTTAACCTCTTCCGTGCTATCAATCAGATGCCAGAGGGTCAGAAGAGTAATATCATCTCTCCCTCACCTCTGTTCTTGGATTCGGCGAGAACAACAAGCAGGCTGTCAATGAGTTCTGCCAGAAACTGATCCAGGAGGCACCAGAGACTGATCCTTCTGTGACACTCAAGATCGCCAACACTGTTATCAGCAATGATTATCGACAGGTAAGACTCGCTCCCCAGTATCAGAGCGATATGGAGAATTACTATGAAGCGGAAGTCGCCAGTCTTGATTTCTCGAACAAGACTGATGCCCTGAATCATATCAACGGCTGGTGTAATGATCATACCGAGGGTGTGATACCCAAGATCCTGAGTGAGAACGAGCTCGATAAAGAAGCCCTTCTGCTGTTGATGAACGCCATCTATTTCAAGGCCACTTGGACGGATAAGTTTGATGCCAACGATACGAAGGATGAGTCTTTTACGACTGAGGATGGTGTGCAGATGACACTGTCCATGATGCATCGCAAGGCGAGAGCCATCTGTGGAGAGAATGATATCTATACGATACTGAACCTTCCCTATGGTAGTGGCGATAAATGGTCTATGAGGGTGCTGCTTCCAAAGGAGGGCAAGACTATCGATGATGTCATCAATAGTCTCAACCAGGAATCATGGCAGGAGTTTAGTGATATGCACTCATGGGAACCGCCCATAGTTGATATCAAAATCCCACGTTTCTCTACCGCTTTCGAGACTGATCTCATAAAACCGCTGTCTGCTCTTGGCGCCCCCTCGATGTTTGATAGTAAAAAAGCCCAATTCCCAAACATCAGCAGTAATTTTAATGATATCTATGTCTCTCTGATGAAACAGAAAGCCGCTATCGAAGTCAATGAGGAGGGTACGAAGGCCTCTGCTGTCACAGTAGCGGTAATGGGAGAATATGCGTTAGGGCCGATAGGCAAGGATATGAATGTCGATTTCCACTGCAATCGCCCCTTTGTCTATGTCATCCAGGAAGCCAGCAGCGGCACCATCTTCTTCTTAGGTACTTATAGGGGAGAATAGTCCTGTTTGATATACCCTCAAGATTAAAAAATCATAATAATGCTACAATAATGGTATAACTTAAATGGTTATTGCCTACTTTTGTAATCAGAATAAACCTGATGAGAATGATACAGAATAATTGTCACATAAAATTATTGCTGTTAGTATTGGCAGCACTGTTGGTAGCCTGCTCTAAGGACGACGGAGCAGGAAGTGTGAAAAAGGATGATCAGGTGACGGAAATCGGAACCTGGCCACACCCAGGAACAGGCCAGAAGATTAAAGTCATCGATGAGACTGCCAATTACGAAATGGTCTATTATGAGAATCAGGTAGTGAATCGCGGAATTCCTGTTGAGCATGTCAATTTCAGCGATATGCCAGAAGGTCTGAAAGAGACCGTTAGACTTTGGGGCATGTCAGGCGAAACAAAGATTTTCCGATGTGAGTATAATGGTGAGACCTTCTATCACATGCTGTCTTGGTTCTATGATTGGAATTATGGTATCTATGATGCCTCAGGTCAGCTAAGTTCCAGATACGGTACAGACTATGAGAATTTTATCAGAGATAGCAAGAACGTGAAGTGCGTCATGGTCATGAAGCCAGAGTTCATCAAAGATGCTGAAGGTGCGCCTAATAACCTCATCGGAGTATGGGAAAACGACTGGGAGCATGCGCACGTTCGTTCAGATACCAGCTGGGATTGGACTGATGCCGTCATTCCGCTCCATAAGAATTCTGACTATCTGGGCTTTACCATCAAGCAAATCAAAGTATTTGGAACTGACGGACAGGGGTATCTGCGCACCATCAAACTGGATGATGACGGCGATGTATTCATCACTACAGATAGGTTTAGGTATGAGATCAACAGTTATTTCGACTGGACGAATCAATATCGTGATAGATACGAATATTATTACACCTGCTATTTTGAGGGAGGTGACACCATTCAGTATCAAGCCATGATGCAAAATAATTTCCAGAAGTTCGACCACAAATCTGGTTATCCACTATCATATCCTTGGTACAGAAAGGATGTTGATGATTTTGTGGCTCCAGCAGAGGCGATGGAGGCTCCTCCTGCCTATCAGGCACCCTCGAAAGTGACAGACAATCCTCTGGTAGGCAAATGGGTTGGCTACGATTATGGGGATTCACAAGTGCCAAAAAGTACCTTCACCTTTGTATTCAGAGAAGACCACACGGGTTATTTGCTGCTTGACAATAATTATTATGAGTCGTTTGCCTATTGGGATAAAACCTATAGAAATATAGATGGTAGCAATGGCCAGTTTTTAGGGATGGCTTCTGATATTAAATGTTTCGCTTATGATACTGGTTTCTTATCCTTGGAGCCAGAATACACCTGTACGGATAGAGTGGTCAAGTTCTCCCTCGATGAAAATCAGATTACCATGACTGGCATGACTTATCGTGATGCCGCCGGACGTGTTGTCCCAATCACATTCAATCGGGTACAAAAATAATGCCTCAAAGGGC
>CADCFA010000016.1 GCA_902800595.1 uncultured Prevotellaceae bacterium
CGGCAGTGAGAAACCATGATAACGATACTCCACCTGCACACAGTTCAGATCGAACCCATTTTTACCATAATCTTTCGACAGTGCCCAAAGGAAATGGGGGGCATCGATACTGTCAAGGCGATTTGTGTTGTTATAAACCTTGGTAATACCAGTAAGGTTATAACCCTCTGTGTGAAGGAGTGTAGGCGCATCCTTACCGACAAAACTCAGTACCACCTGCTGCTTGAAAGTGCCCTTGGAGGGATCGTTGTGGTCAACCAGCTGATTATAGTTGAAATAATAGCACTGACCGAGATTGACGTTCATAAAGGGTTTCAGGTCCTCTACGTTCTTAATCGACTTCAAGGCAGCCACAACTTCAGGGTCACCGGCATTGCCTGGTATATCCCAGAACATATCGATGTTTTTACTAAACGGATCAACAGGGTTGTCAATCTCCGAACAGGAGGTTGTCAAAAGGCCGCACGACAGGATGGCGACCAGCATCCACAGATTAAATCTCTTCATATTAATAGTAGTTCTAAACATTACTCTACATTAGGGGAACAAGATCGCTTTGACATCAGCCATAATCTTATCAACGATCTCCTGACCGCCAGGATATCTGGCATAGACTTTGAAGTTGTCAGTGTGTGTGCCATGAGGCACGATGTACTTCTTCACGTTGGGATTCGTGGGATCGGGAATAGCGGCACCTGTCCAGGGATCATCCTCACCATACACGAAGATCAGCTTCTTCGTGGTAGTCTCCAGATTCTTCCGAACATTCACCTGCAGATCCATTGTCTTGTAAAATACTTTTTGTCTGACTCCGAGAGCAGTTTGCCATCCAAGAACCATGAGTAATCAAATCCAGCACCACCTTGTTCCATGGCATTCTGCACTTCGTAGGGGGTTCTACGCTTATGCAACGGGCCACGGGCACCAGCTCCTTTATATTCGACTTCAGGACTATTAGAATTGAGCATGAAGAATTTTGCATAGGTTTCAGGCTTATCACCCTCTTTGGGAATCAGTTTGGTCCACGTGTTGTAATCTGCGTATGACTGCAAATCAAAGAGATTACCGAGAACCGTAATAACTGTAGTCAAGAGAGCAGAATCCTTATTAAACTTTCCGCCTTTCTTGGCATAGGCTGCAATGGTCGAGTCAGCCACAGCCCTGTCATCAACCAGCTTCTTGTAAACCTTTTCAAGATCTGCCAGCTTATCCTTAGTAGATTTGGTGATCATATAGGTGCCGATACGGATATCATCCTCCTGTATGGTGTTTGGAGACGCAAAAGGCACATAGACATCGATGTCATTCCAACCATTCAGCTCGTCAAAATAGGCATACTGCGTAGAGGTATCACCATTCTTGCTGACACCTGTGCTCAGCCATTTGCCATCACCGGTAATCAGGGCTTTCTTCAGATCGCTCACAATGGCGTGAAGGTCTTTTGAGTGCTGCTCAGCAGTCATATACGTGAAGGAGTCTTTATCACCCTCCGGCAGTGAGAAACCATTATAACGATACTCCACTTGCAAACAGTTAAGATCGAATTTCTTCATGTCACCTTCTTTTGACAGCGCCCAAAGGAAATGAGGCGCCTTGATGCTGTCAAGGTGGTTCTTGATGTTATTAGGATCGGGTTGGGTAGTAAGTGAATAACCTTGGGTATGCAGGATCGTAGGCGCATCCTTACCGACAAAGGTCAGTACCACCTGCTGCTTGAAAGTGCCCTTAGAGGGATTGTTGTGGTCAACCAGCTGATTATAGTTGAAATAGTAGCACTGCCCAAGAAAGACATTCATAAAGGGCTTCAGATCCACAACGTTCTCGATCGACTGCAGGGCAGCCACAACTTCAGGGTCGCCGGCATTGCCAGGCATATCCCAGAACTCGTCGATGCTATTACTGAGTTCACGCACAGGTACAGGGTTGTCAATCTCCGAACAGGAAGTTGTCAAAAGACCGCACGACAGGATGGCGACCAGCATCCACAGATTTAATCTCTTCATATTAATAGTAGTTTTTGAATTAAAAAAAGTCCTTTCAGGTTGCAAATATAGCGATTTTATTTGTTATTCATACATAAATCGACATTTTTTTGCATTATCGCATATGCTAAAACGAAAATCCCCAACCGAAAGAATCGGCTGGGGATTTATTTCTCTTGTATGTCCTAAATGCTTAGGGAAGGCTGATAGCCTCAGAAGGACAAACACTTGCGCATGTGCCACACTCTGTGCAAGCATCAGCATCAATCACGTAGCGCTCTGCACCCTCAGAAATAGCCTCTACTGGGCACTCACCTGCACATGTTCCACAAGAAATGCAATCTTCTCCAATTACGTATGCCATAATCTTTATTCGTTTAAATTGTTAGAACTGTTAATACTCACTTTTGATGAGGCAAAGGTACAACAATTTTTGAATAATACCAAATTTTAGGTATTTTTTTTTCATTTTTCTTGGATTATAGGGCTTTTTTTCGTATTTTTGCACCATTCAACATCATTAACCATTAACTATTTTAGAGATGAAACGCAGAACACAATTCTTAGGATTGGCCCTTGTGGTCATGTTCGCTTTCAGCACACCAGCTGAGGCACAATGGGGCAGTTTGTTAAACAAAGCACGTAAGGCTGCAGGTATCAAAACCAAACAGGAGAAAGCCGCTGAGAAAGAGCAGCACCGCAGAGACTCTATCCAGGAGGCCATCAAGGGCATCACGCCAACCGTTCCACAGCCAGCAGCCTCTGGTGCACTGAACACCATCAGATGGGGAAAGACCGCCATCGGCACCTGGGATCCCGTGAATCTGGAGATTACTTTTAACCAGACCTACGACGAGGGCGAGTTTGCCGGACAGAAGGTGAGTTACAAGCTCGATCCTGCCACTGGCAAGTGGACCGCCAAAAACGGTACACCCAAGGGATCGATCAGCAACGACGGCACCATTGAGAGTCCGAACTTGGGCACATTGAAGTTTGACACAAAGACTAATAAGGTGTATCTGGATGGTGATGCCATCGGTGAGGCCTCCATGCAGAATGCTGTGAGCTTCGGCCATGAGATTGGCTCGTTTGAAGGGCACGTCAGTCCGCTGCTCGTAGCCTACACCTTCCATGGTGCCCTGATCTCGAAGAATCAGGTGGATGAATGGAAAGCTGCGCAGGCGAAGGCTGCTGCCGAAGCTGCTGCCCGTGCAGAGAAGGAGCGTCAGGAGCGCGCCGCCCGCGAGGAGGCGCTGAAGAAGGAGTGGGCAGAGCTAAATGTTGAGGTGATGAACAGCAGCAGTTCTACCCTGGGTTACATCAGGTCGAACGGTACGGTGGAGAACAGCAGTCATTCTACCATCGGCTATATCAAGAGCAATGGAACCGTAGAGAACGGCTCACACTCTACCATTGGTTACGTCAGAAGCAACGGTGAGGTAGAGAACAGCTCGCACTCTACTATCGGCTACTATCGCAGCGGTGATTTCGAGAACAGCTCGCACTCTACCATCGGCTACTACCGCAGCGGTACCATAGAGGACAGATCGCACTCCACTATCGGCAGACTGCGCGGCACGAACAACAGAACCGTGATCGCCGCCGCCTTCTATTTCTTCTTCTTTAAGGATAAGGTGGTGCAGAACTCCAGCAGCAGCTCTGATGCATCTGCCCTTTATCGCAGTGGCAGCCAGTTTGGTGAGCTGCGTGGCAACGGTGCCGTGTATATCGGTGGCAGCCAGCGTGGCGAGATCCGCTATAACGGCGACATCTATGTAGGTGGCAGCTGTAAAGGTGAGATCCGCTCAAACGGCGACATCTATAAGAGCGGCAGTAAGGTTGGTGAGGTTCGCTCGAATGGCGACGTCTATGAGAACGGCAGCAAGATCGGCGAGGTACGTTCGAGCGGTGCCGTTTACAGAAACGGCAGCCAAATCGGTGAGGCACGCAACATGAGAGACCCCAAGAAAGTGGCCGTGATCTACTTCTTCGGGTTCTTCTAACAATAAAGGAGCGGTTTCTGCGTTATTATAGCAGTTATGAGGCATACTATCTATATCCTGACACTGCTATGTCTGCTTGCTACTACAGGACAGGCGCAGACACGCACCATACAGAACAGGCCCTATACAGACCTGCGCAGACTTCACTTCGGTGTCCTTGTAGGCTTGCACCTGCAGGACATCGATCTGAAGAATGTGGGACCGCAACAGATCACGTTTGATGACGGTTCAACCACTGAAAAGACCATCGTGTGTGACAATGACCGCTGGAACGCTGGCTTCAGCGTGGGTGTATTAGGAGACCTGAGATTGAGCAAGCACTTCAACCTGCGTTTCACCCCCACGATGCATTTCGGTGCCAAACATCTGACCTTCCATAATCTCACGGACGTGGATGAGCAAGGGCGTCCAATCGAGGTGACACAGGACATGAAAAACACCTATCTGTCGCTGCCTGTAGATCTGAAGTTCAGTGCAGAGCGATGGAACAACTACCGCCCGTACCTGATGGCTGGCATCAACCCGATGCTCAACCTGACCAGCAAGAACCAGGAGTATCTGCAACTGAAGAAGTCTGACTTATTCTTGGAGATTGGTCTGGGCTGCGATTTCTACCTGCCGTTCTTCAAGCTGATTCCCGAGCTGAAGTTCTGCTACAGCCTGAGTGACGCACTGGATCATGGACATGCCGGCGAGCTGAAGGATGAGAACATGCGTCCATATACAAATGCTGTGACCAGCGGCCACAGCAAGATGATCGTTCTGACGTTCTATTTCGAGTAGGATCCCTACTTCTCAAGATCGAGCACGAGCTTTCCGATAAAGGCGCCGTGCTTACCGTTCTGATCTACCGGTATGCGCTTACCTGTCTTATCGGGGGCATACTCCAGTTCTTTCATGTAGGTATGAGTATGACCTCCCAGTACAAGGTCGCAACCTTCAACGCCCTTCAGCATCATCTCGTCAGTATATTCCGAATCTTTCCACCCCAGGTGAGAGATGCAGATGACGATATCGCACTTCTCCTGCTTACGGAGGATGTTGATGTACTTCTGAGCCGTCTCAGCCGGATCAAGATAGGTGACACCTTCGCAGTTGCCATCGAACACCAGTCCTTTCAAGGCAGGAGAGAGAGCGAAGACGCCAATCTTCACCCCATTGCGCACCAAGGTGATATAGGGTTTCACCAAATCCTCAAGCACGGTACCTTTGCAATCGTAGTTAGAGCAGATGATAGGGAATTGAGCCATACGGAAGATGCGAGCCATATTCTCGAGTCCGAAGTCGAACTCATGGTTACCGATGGTTGCGGCATCGTAGCCCATCTGATTCATCAGACCTATCTCCACCTCACCCTTGAAGAGGGTGTAATAACCTGACCCCTGCGAGAAGTCGCCTGAGTCGAAGAGCAACAAGTCGGGATGCTGCTGGCGCTGCTCCTTAATCATGTTGATGCGTCGCAGGTAACCACCACGCCCAGCAATCTCCTTATCGTTGATATTCGGATTGATGGGAAAAATCGCCGAATGGGTATCGTTGCTATGCAGAATCACCAGCTGCTTATGCTTCTTGGCATCAGCATCTAAAGGTGAGAAGGTAAAAAGGAAAAAGGGTAAAATACCCATTACCAACCTTGTCACCACCTTATTATATATAGAGAGATTCCTTTTCATTTTTACATTTTCACATTTTTACATTTTCACCTTAATTCTCCCTTCAACCTTGGCATCGACCACAATGCCCTGCTTCAGCATATCCTGGAAGAAGTTCAGGATAAGGAAACGAGTGTTGTTGCTGGCCTCCTGAGGTGCCACCTTGTCAGAGCCTTTGCTTAAGGCATCCATACCATCGTTGCCCTCAAGCAGGTAGTTGATGGTACACACGCGATAGTTGGCCTGGGGATCAATCTCCTTACCATACAGACGGGCAGAGACAAGCTCACCACCAATATCAGCACTGGTGATAACAAGTTCGACACCCTTGCTGACGCCTTCGCCGCCACGATAAGCAATCTGCCGGAAGAGCTGCATGAGCTGTTCACCAGTGAGAGTGACAAAGCATATCTTATTCTCAAAAGGCGCCACACTTAGCACATCCTCATAGGTAACATCGCCTTTAGTGAGGTCGGCACGGATGCCACCCATGTTATAGACGGCAAGGTCGGGCTTTTCATTGTAATCGCGTGAAGCCCACATCAAAATGTCGGATACAAGGTTCGACAGGTCGCTCTCAGGGCGTGTGGCATGCATGTTGTGAGCCACCTGCCCCACCACGGGAGCCATGATACTGTCGTTAACCTTTTTAAAAGGTGCCAGGAAGGCTGCTGCTTTCTCATCGGGATTCTGATCATAGCGACTATCGATGATGATGCGCGAACGCTCAACACTGGTCAGATGATAATGTTTTGGGGCACAGGAAGCTATCGTCATGATGGCAAAGGCACCCAAAAGATACTGTTTACAACTCATAATCGATGGAATTTCTGGTGCAAAGATATAAAAAATGTACTTTTTAAGCAAATTTTTCGCTATTCACTTTTATCTTTTCACTTTTTTTTGTACCTTTGCACCCGCTTTTCGGCGTAATCGCTGGCAGGAAGTATCGAGAGGCCTGTTATGTTGCGTTGGAACGATACAGCAATAAAGGTAAAAAAAGTAAAAAAGTAAAAAGATGGATTTAATTAAAGTTGCTGAAGAAGCATTTGCAACCGGCAAGAAGTTCCCAGAGTTCAAGGCTGGTGACACTATCACTGTCGCTTACAAAATTATCGAGGGTTCTAAGGAGCGTATTCAGCTCTATCGTGGTGTAGTGATCAAGATCGCTGGTCATGGTGACAAGAAGCGCTTCACTGTTCGCAAGATGTCAGGTACCGTTGGTGTAGAGCGTATCTTCCCCATCGAGTCTCCGAACATCGAGAGCATTGAGATCAACAAGGTTGGTAAGGTTCGTCGCGCTAAGCTGTACTATCTGCGTAAGCTCACTGGTAAGGCTGCCCGTATCAAGGAGAAGCGTCGTGCCATTACTGCTGAGTAATCAGCCTTTCGAACAAATAAGAAGAGATGTCCTCAACAAGGACATCTCTTTTTACTTATAGTTCTCATCGGCGCTGACATCACCATGGAGTGCATCCTGGAATGATTTCCAGTCCTGGAATCCTGCTAAAAGCGAGAGACGGTCAAGCACCTTCTTATCGGGCTTTCGGAGGATTTCCTTCTCTACTGCTTCAAGCAACTTACGAAGGGCAACACGTTTCTTCTCCATATTATTTATATAAAAGCGGTGCAAATTTACAATTATTTTTTGTAATTTTGCAGCCAGAATTAAAAAATTCACGAAAACAATGAAAGAATTAGCACTCAAGTACGGATGTAATCCGAATCAGAAGCCTTCACGCATCTTCATGAATGAGGGCGAGTTACCCATCGAAGTGATCAATGGTCGTCCTGGCTACATCAACTTCCTGGATGCCTTTAATGCCTGGCAGCTGGTAAAGGAGCTGAAGGCTGCTACTGGTCTGGCTGCTGCCGCCTCATTCAAGCACGTGAGCCCTGCCGGAGCTGCCGTGGGGCTGCCTCTGAGCGACACCTTGAAGAAGATCTACTTCGTGGACGATGTGAAGGGCCTCGACGAGAGTCCCATCGCCTGTGCCTACGCCCGTGCTCGTGGTGCAGACCGCATGTCGAGCTATGGTGACTTCGTGGCACTCTCTGACACTTGTGACGCCACCACAGCCAAGTTGCTGAAGCGCGAGGTGAGTGATGGTGTGATTGCACCCGACTTCACTCCTGAGGCTATCGAGATCCTGAAAGACAAGCGCAAGGGTACCTACAACGTGATTAAGATTGATCCTGCCTATGTGCCTGAGCCTATCGAGCGCAAGCAGGTGTTCGGCATCACTTTCGAGCAGGGCCGTAACGAGATCAAACTCGACGACGATGCCCTCTTCGAGAATATGCCCACCCAGAACAAGACCTTCACACCTGAGGCCAAACGCGACCTGATCATCGCCCTGATCACGCTGAAATACACTCAGTCGAACTCTGTGTGCTACGTGAAGGACGGACAGGCTATCGGTATCGGTGCTGGCCAGCAGAGCCGTATCCACTGTACCCGTCTGGCAGGCAACAAGGCTGATATCTGGTGGCTGCGCCAGCATCCGAAAGTGATGAATCTGCCTTTCATCGACAATATCCGTCGTGCAGACCGTGATAACACCATCGACGTGTATATCTCAGAGGATCACGACGACGTGCTACGCGACGGCACCTGGCAGCAGTTCTTCAAGACCCAGCCCGAGGTGCTGACGATGGAAGAGAAGAAGGCTTGGATTGCCCAGAACACGAAGGTGGCACTGGGTTCAGACGCATTCTTCCCCTTCGGCGACAATATTGAGCGCGCCCATAAGAGCGGTGTAGAGTTCATCGCCCAGGCTGGTGGCAGCGTGCGTGATGACAATGTGATTGAGACCTGTGATAAGTATGGCATCGCCATGGCCTTCACTGGCGTGAGACTGTTTCACCATTAATCTAGGAAGCCTAGGAATCCTAGGCAGCCTAGAAAACCTAGCAAACCTAGAAAAAACCATGGACGATTTTCAAAACATCCTCGAAAACGGCATCAACTTCGGACGCGGAGGTGACAAGCCGAAGGACAATGGCAAGGTAAAGACCAAAGCCAAGAAGAAGCAGTATATCACAGGCGCCCACGGCAGCGGCTCTGCACGCCAGAAAGCCAAATACCGTGAGCAACGCGCTAATCGTCATAAGAAATAAATAAAAGAGGGCACTTGGAGGTGCCCTCTTTTATTTAGAAATTCAACTCTTTAGAAATCCAACTCGCGTCCTCGATAGAAATCGAGCAGAGCCGACTGATAGAGTCGCTCGTAGCGTGCCTGCACAAAATCTGACTCAGCTTTGAGGTATTTATTCTTAGCCTCATTAAATTCTGTGATAGTGGCTTTGCCATTCTCGTACTTCGCCTGCATCAGCTTGAAGGCATCCTCAGAGCTTTGCACTGCCTCTTGAGAGCTCAGTTCCTTTGAGCGGGCATTCAAGGCATTATAATATACCTGCTGAATTTCCTTATAGAGCGTCTTCTTGGCACTCTCAAGTTTTAGTTCCTGATTCAGGCGGTCAGCGCGGGCACTACGTACCTTGTTGCGCACCTGGAAACGACTGAAGATAGGAATACTCAGGTTCAGACCGATGGACTGATTAAAGTTATTCTTCAGCTGCTTGCCAAATGGATCGGAATCATATGCACTACTGGTGTAGTAGTTTGAGCCAATACCAGCACTGAAGTTCAGTTTCGGATAATAACCAGCCTTGGCGACGTTGATACTGTGTTCACTGCTCTGCAGGCGGAGCTGTTCAGAACGGATCTCAGGCTTGAAGGTGAGTGCCTCAGCATAGACATCATCAGGGGTAGAGCTCCCCAAGTTCTCTAAAGCACCCAGAGATTCCAGATTAGGCGTAACCACAGCAAAGCCTTCTGGTGTGGGAAGCTCCAGCAACTGCGTCAGAGCCAGAATCGACATATGATATTTATTGTCGGCCTGGGTGGCTGTGAGCCGGCTGCTTGCCAGTGTAGCCACTTGCTGAGAGAGTTCAGAGACACTGGCCTTGCCATTATCCACGAAAGCTGTCAGGCGAACCACCTGCATAGAGTCGATGGCTATCTGACGATGTGCCACCGCTGCGATCTCCTGATCATAGAGTATCTGCACGTATGCCTGTGCCACCTGCATGCGGACGTCGTTCTTGGCTTTTTCCAGATCTTCCGTCAGTGCCTCAAGGTTCAGGCGATTGAGTTTGATATTCTCTGGAATCTCAAAGCCTGTAAACAAAGGCACACCCGTCTGCAGCTGAAGCGACGTATTGGTGGTGTTGGTATTATCATAGATATTATCCTCTGTCAGACCACGTCCGAAAGAGAAAGCCTCATTCACTGTAGCCGAGAGGTTCGGCAAGCGACTGTTACGGGCTGTAGAGAGTGAATAAGTCTGCTTTTCACGTGCCACTTCACGCTGCTTGATGGTGATGTTGTTGGCTATGGCATAGTCCTCACACTCACGGAGCGTCCACTTCCTATTATCAGCCGTCGTCTCCAGCAGGGCTGGCAGGGCTAACATGACAAGAATAGATAATCTTTTCATCGCTTCTTTACTTTTCTTTGTCGTCAGTTATCACTTCAGGACCACGCACCTTATCTTTCTGCGTGATACCCTTCTTAATCTCTATGTTCACACCATCAGAGAGACCAGTTGTCACCTGGGTTCGATTGTAGGTCTTGTCCTTGCCTTCGCCCTTGATCACATAGACAAAGGTGGAGTCGCCGCTGAACTCAATGGCACTTTCAGGCACACAGAGTACCTTGTTGGCAGATGACAGCACGATCTCGGCATTGGCACTGTAGCCAGAGCGGATCTGACTGCCTTCGGCAAGCTTCACAGCAGCCTTGATCTCAAACTGATTGGCGCCGTTGTTCTCTACTGCCTTCGGGGAGACATACTCCAGGTTGGCCTCAAAATTCAGATCCTGCAGGGCACCGATGGTGATCTTCATCGGCATGTCATTCACCAGCTGACCAACCTCCGTCTCGTCGATATTACCACGGAAGATAAGATCGTTCATGTTTGCCACAGAGGCAATAGTCGTACCATCGTTGAAGTTGTTGGAGAGAATCACCATATTACCCACCTTCACGGGGATGTCGAGGATTCTGCCTGAGATGGTAGAACGGATCAGAGTGGAAGAAGCAGAGGCGTTAGACTTAGAGACACCATCGCGCACCACCTGCAAGGCATCGATAGCGGCCACCTTCTCCTCCTTGGCTTGATGCAGGGCCTGCTTGATCTTATCATACTCATCAGCAGAGACGAGTTTCATATTGTACAGGTTCTCTTCACGATCGAAGTTGACCTGAGCCTGTTTCAGGTTGATCTCCGACAGACGCACACGGGCCTCAGCACTCGACAGCTGTCCCATATCGGGAATTACCTTCACCTTCGCAATCACATCGCCTGCATTCACATAATCGCCTGGCTCTTTGTAGAGGTCAGTGATGATACCAGAGATCTGAGGCTTGATGTTTACCTCGTTGCGGGGCTCAATCTTACCGGTGATGATGGTTGTCTTCTGGATGTCCTCCATCTTCGGGGTAAACTCGTTATAGACAACCTCCTTAGGCTGGCTCTTCTGCCAGAGGAACACGAATGTTCCGATGAAAATCAGAGCAATAATCGCTGCGATAATCAGTTTGCTGTACTTCTTCATAATTATTCTAATTTTTACATTTTTGCATTTTTACATTCTTATTCGTCTCGCATCGCGTCAACGGGTTTAATTGTCATGGCCCTGCCAGCAGGAGCAAGTCCTGCGAGGACACCCATCGCCGACACCATCAGGGCTGCGGAGATGGCTGTCCAGAAACCTATCTGGAAGTGGGTAGTCAGAAGGCCATCCTCAGTGTTACCCAGCTCAAGCATGTGAAGGATCAAGACTCCAAAGAGGATACCACTCATACCTGCCACCAGGGTCAGCACGATACTCTCAGCGATGATCTGTGAGAGGATCATCTTCGGTGTAGCGCCGATAGCTCGGCGGATACCTATCTCTGTGGTTCGTTCCCGAACCGTCACCATCATGATGTTAGATACGCCGATGGCACCTGCAAGCAGGGTTCCAAGACCCACAAGCCAGATGAGGAAGTTCACGCCTTTAAAGAGGTTGTCGAGCATCTGGAAGAGCACCTCCGTGTTGAATACCATCGCAGCCTGCTCATCAGAAGGATCCACATAATGCGCTATCGTCACAGCTTCACGGATACGGTCTGTCAATTTCGACATCACCACACCTTTGCGACCTGTAGCCACCATCATGTCCACCTCGTTGCCTCGATTGTAGGTCTGCTGCATCAATGTCAGCGGCAATGTGATTTTCTGTTCCGCACGACCATTGATATTCATACCCCCCGATGAAGCATAGTCCACACCAATCACTTCGTAATAGGTGGAGTCGATTCGTATCGACTTACCGCAGGGGTCGCCACCTTCCTTGAAGAGTTCCTTGTAGATACGCTTTCCGATGACACACACCTTGCGATGCTCCTTCATGTCCATCTCATTAATATAGCGCCCGTAGTAGAGCTTCGGCGAAATCACCTTGGCATATTCAGGTGTGCAACCCTGAATGCGTGGTGTGGTTCTCTGATCCTTGTAATAGGCCGTGTTCGTCTTACCCCAGGGTGCGAAGAGCACAGGTGCCACGACATTGAGCTCAGGCACGCGCTGGTGAATACGGGTGAGATCCTTATAGTCCATGCTCCACCAGCGCCCCTTACGGAAACCCTTATAGGGCTTTGATGTCTGCTGGCTCCACACAATCACCGTGTTCTGTGCAAAGCCCTCAAAATTCTTCTCAAGCATTTCCTTGAGCCCCTGTCCGCCTCCGATGAGTGCCACGAGCATAAACACACCCCAGAACACACCGAAGCCTGTCAGAAACGAACGCGACTTATTACGTGTCAGCGTATCGAGTATTTCTCTGTATGAATCTAAATCTATTCTCATAATCTTCTAGTATTTCTAGTATGCCTAGCTCGCCTAGTATCCCTAGTCCGGCTAGTCGGCGCGGAGCGCCTCTATCGGGCGGATTCTACTTGCTTTGAAGGCAGGGATCAGTCCTGCGATTGTTCCTGCGATCACCATCACCATTGTGGCTTCGAAACACACATCCAGTCCTACGGTAGGATCCAGAAACATTGTGGCCTTGAAGAGGCCTGTGTCTATCGTCTCATGACCTACCGTCGCATCCATATATTCATTGGCTGCTACACCCAACACCATACCGATATAACCGAAGAAGGTGGTGATGATCACACTCTCGATGATAATCAGTTTCAGGATACTCCAGGGCTTGGCACCGATCGCCTTTCGGATGCCGAACTCGTGGGTACGCTCCTTCACGGTGATGAGCATGATGTTCGATACACCTACAATGCCTGAGAGGAGTGTGAAGAGTCCCACGATCCACAGGGCTGTGCGAATGATCGCTATACCCTGCTCCATCTGCAGGCTCATCGTATAGCCATTGAACAGCCAGAAGGCACGCTCATCGTCAGGATGCACCTGATGATTGGCATTCAGACGACGACGGTATTCTTTTTCGAAATCTTCATTAGCTTTCTCTGTTGTCAGACCGTGGAAGGTGTATTCCAAACTACCTATCTCGTCATTATTGGCACCGTAGATGCCCTTGATGACGGCATAGCTGGAGTAAGCCTCCGACTGACCTTCCTCGCGATCCTTATAGATTCCGATCACCTTAAAGGCGAAATTACCCACCTTCACGAATCTGCCTAAGAGTTTCGAATAATCTCTCGGCTCCAGTTCCTGCGCCTGCTTGTTGCTCAGCACCAGCACCTTGCGCTTTTCACGCATATCGATATTGTTCACGAAGCGACCGTAAAGCATATCATGCTTGTTGATCTTCGTATGTATAGGATAGACACCTACTATCGTGGTGCTGATATATTCATCGCCGTAACTGATAGTTGTACTGGTCTCATAACGTGCACCCACCTCATCGACAATCTCAGGGAAGTCTGACTCCGTCATGGCGAGGTCAGGCGTCTGCAGTCTGACTCTTCGCCCCTCTTTCAATCCTTGGTAGGCCTTCGAGGTAGTTCCTCCCCAGACCTCCATCGAATTCGACAGCCAGTTCTCGTTCTGCTTCAGATTGGCATTGATAAGACCGTTGCCGGCACCCAACAGCACAATCAGCATGAAGATACCCCATGCCACGGCGAAGCCTGTCAGCGTCGTGCGGAGCTTGTTCCGCCGAGCCGTCTGCCATATCTCTATAAATACATCTCGCATAATTTTCTAGTTTTTTACTAGGCTGCCTAGGCTGCCTAGGATGCCTAGTTATTTCATTAATCCTCCGCTTCCGAAGGGGCTGGCATTATGGTCGAGGTTCTCCTCAATCTGACCTATGATGCCATCCTTGATATGCACAATCTTATTCGTCTCATTCGCCACACCGCTCTCGTGAGTCACCACCACAATCGTCATACCTTCTTCTTCATTCAGACGCTTGAGCAACTGCATCACCTCTACAGAAGTCTTCGAGTCGAGGGCACCCGTAGGCTCATCGGCCAGAATGATCTGCGGACGGGTGATGAGTGCTCTGGCTATTGCCACGCGCTGCTTCTGTCCTCCCGACAGTTCGTTGGGGTAGTGGTCGGCCCAGTCTAGGAGTCCTAGTCTTTCTAGATATTCTAGAGCCATCTCATGGCGCTTCTTTCTGGGCACTCCCTGATAAAATAATGGCAACTCAACGTTTTCCACAGCGGTCTTGAAAGAGATGAGATTAAACGACTGGAAAATAAAACCTATCATCTTGTTGCGATACTCCGCAGCTTTGGTCTCTGAGAGATTCCAAATGGGAACTCCTGCCAGCTCATAGGTACCAGAGTCGTAGTTGTCGAGAATACCTAATATATTTAATAAGGTACTCTTACCAGAACCTGATGCACCCATGATGGAGACAAATTCCCCTTGTGCGATGTCGAGCGAGATGCCTTTCAGCACATGGAGTGGTTGGGCTCCCTGATAGGTCTTGTTGATGTCTTGTAAATGTATCATAAATAACCTTTATACCTTAGTTTAACTTTCATTTTGTCTGTTTGACGATGCAAAAATACAAAAAGTTGCAATAATATCCAAAGAATTGTGATAATATGCACACAATTGTGACGAACAGTCATTGTTTCTCCCATTCATTGGCTACATCTTCTATAGAAATATCAAGTAAACGCATCTGACGGAACAGCTCTGGCAGACGCTCTTTCATAAACTCCTTCTTACGAGCCTTCAGGATCTGCTTCTTCGCCCCTTTCGTCACAAAGTAGCCCAGACCACGCTTATTGTAGATGATCTCCTCACGCGCCAGCTGCTCGTAGGCTTTGACTGCCGTATTCGTGTTCACCTCAAGCAGCACGGCATATTCACGGACCGACGGGATACGGTCGTCGTCTTGATACTTGCCTGCAAGTATCTCATCACAGAGGCGATCCGCCATCTGGATGTAGATAGGTTTATCGTTTGAGAATGTCATAATTAGTCCACTGTACTTTCTTAACATTATTTAAGTGTTAAGAGTCGCGTATACATTATTTATAAAAGCGGATTATCTGGCATCAATGCCCCACATCATCTTCTCGCGCAGGGCAGTGAAGTAACGGTGATCCGGGCGCTTCACCACATGGATATCGTAAGAGGCCCGGCGAAGGGTGAGTTTCGTACCCTCCTTGCATTTCTCCGAACGACCGTCGACGGCTACCAGGAAACTATGGCTACGGCTCTCTACATCGAGTTCTATAATCGACGAGTCAGCCAGCACGATCGGACGCACGTTCAGGGAGTGAGGAGCTACAGCAGTCATAGAGAACACCTTCGTACCAGGCACAATAATCGGACCGCCGTTGGAGAGCGAATAAGCCGTTGAACCGGTGGGGGTAGAGATCACCAGTCCGTCAGCCTGATAGGTGTTCAGATATTGTCCGTTGATGCTGGCACGGATAGAGATCATCGAGGCAGAGTCACGCTTCAGGATCGCCACATCATTCAAGGCACAGTTGAAGCCCTCGAAGGATTCCCCGTCAGTAGAAACTTCTATCAAGGCACGCGACTCGATGGAGAAGTCATCGTTATGCAAGGCTTCCACGCAACGTTCGATATCGTCAGGACAGATATCAGCCAAGAATCCGAGACGCCCCATGTTGACACCCAGAATGGGGATCTGCTTCTCCCTCACCCTACTGGCTGCCTTCAGGAACGTTCCATCGCCACCCATAGAGATCACGAAATCCGCATCGAAGTCATCACCCGAGAACACCTTTACCGCATTCGGCACGATATGCTGGTTGTCGCACAGAAAGTCATAATACTCCTGATCGATAAAGACCTCGGCACCAAAGTCAGCAAGCGTAGATAACACCTGCTGGATGGCAGCCGACTTCTTCGACTGAAAGACGTTGCCAAAAAGGGCAAATTTCATTTTCCGATGCTCCATCATTTCACCTTTTGGGTGCAAAGATAGTAAAAAAGTAAAAAAGTAGAAAGGTAAAAAGCTAAAAATTGACTGAACGGTTTTACTTTTTTACCTTTTTACTTTTTTACCTTCAAAAAATTATATATCTTTGCAATCAGAAACCCTAAAATTAAGAATAATATGGCAAAAGTTTATGTGTTTTTGGCAGACGGCTTCGAGGATATAGAGGCCCTGATTCCCATTGACGTACTGCGTCGTGGTGGTGTGGATGTCATCACAGTGAGTACCACTGAGGATATCATCGTAGAGTCAGCTCATGGTGTAGGTATCCGTGCTGACCTGATGTTCACTGCCTGTGATTTCTCCGATGCCGATCTACTGATGCTGCCAGGCGGTATGCCGGGAGCCAGCAACCTGTTTGAGCACGAAGGTGTCTGTCAGGCACTGAAGCTGCAGGCTGCTGCCGGCAAGAAGATCGCTGCAATCTGCGCCTCTCCGGCTGTCGTACTGTCTCAGTTAGGACTCCTTGATGGCAAGAAAGCGACTTGCTATCCTGGTTTCGAGAAGATGCTGGAAACAGCCAACTATACGGGCGAGCTTGTCACCGTTGACGGTAATATCACGACCGGTGAAGGTCCTGCTGCTGCCTTCCCGTATGCCTATACCATCCTGGCAGACCTCACCGATCAGGCCACAGCCGACCAGATTGCCGAGGGGATGCGTTTCAAACACCTGATGGCCTGATGGACTATATCATTATTGTGGCAGGCGGAAAAGGGCTGCGCATGGGGAGTGACATCCCAAAACAGTTCCTGCCCATCGGCGGCAAGCCCGTACTGATGCGCACACTGGAGCGTTTTAGGACATACTCGACAGGACTCCAGATTATCCTCGTGCTGCCAGAAGCCCAACAGGACTACTGGCGAAAGCTCTGCGAGGAATATCATTTCGATGTGGAGTACCAGTTGGCTAATGGCGGACAGACGCGTTTCCATTCCGTACAGAACGGACTCGCCCTGGTGCCCGACGATGCCGAGGGTGTCGTGGGTGTGCACGATGGCGTGCGCCCCTTCCCAAGCATCGAGGTAATCCGCAACTGCTACGAGACTGCCCGTACCGCCAAAGCCGTCATCCCCGTGATTCCTGTCGTCGAAACAGTACGCCACCTGGAAGGTGACAAGTCGGTGACAGTTCCACGAGGCGACTACCGCCTCGTGCAGACACCCCAGACCTTCGACATCCAGTTGCTCAAGGCTGCCAACAAGCAGCCTTACAACGACGGCTTTACCGACGATGCCTCTGTAGTGGAGAGCTATGGGCATGCCATCACACTCGTAGAGGGCAACCGCGAGAATATCAAGATCACTACCCCCTACGACCTAAAGATCGCGGAAGTGTTAATTTAGGAATGGACATTCTCGATCAGGACATACAATACCTACCGGGGGTGGGACCGAACAGAAAGAAGATACTGGGTGAGGAGCTTGGTATCTATACCTATGGTGACCTGCTCGGGAACTATCCTTACAAGCACGTTGACCGGTCGAAGATCTATACCATCCACGAGCTGACTGGCGATATGCCCTTTGTACAGATTGTAGGACACATCCTCAGTTTTGAGACCTTCCAGATGGGACCGCGCAAGGAGCGTGTCGTGGCTCATTTCACAGATGGTACCAGCATCTGTGACCTCGTGTGGTTTCAGGGTGGGAAATATGCCAAACAAAGTTACAAGGTAGGTACGGAATACGTGGTGTTCGGCAAGCCTACCGTCTTCAACAACCGCATCAACATCACTCACCCCGACATGGATCGTGCCGAGGAGCTGGAGCTGTCGAGCATGGGTATGCAGCCCTACTATACCACCACGGAGAAGATGAAAAAACGCGGTCTCTCCTCACGCACCATCGAGAAGCTCACCCGCGTCCTGTTAGAAAAGCTGCCGCCGCTGCCAGAAACCATCCCCGACTTTATCACTGCCCCCCTCCACCTCATGGAGCGCGACGAGGCGCTGCGTGCCATCCACTATCCGCAGAACACCAAGGAACTGGAACGCGCCAGAGTCCGTCTGAAGTTCGAAGAACTTTTCTTCGTACAACTGAACATCGTCAGATACGCCAGCGATCATCGTCGCAAGTTTCGGGGCTATATCTTTTCACAAGTCGGACAGGTGTTCAACACCTTCTATCACAACAACCTGCCTTTCCCGTTGACGGAAGCGCAGAAACGCGTGATCCGCGAGATCCGCAAAGACACGGGCAGCGGACGCCAGATGAACCGCCTGCTGCAAGGCGACGTGGGCTCCGGCAAGACACTGGTGGCACTGATGACGATGCTCATCGCCATCGACAACGGCTATCAGGCCTGCATCATGGCACCCACGGAGATTCTCGCCGAGCAGCATCTGCAGACCATCATGGGATTTCTGAAAGACATGCCTGTACGGGTGGCGCTGCTCACAGGCATCGTGAAAGGCAAGCGACGACAGGAAGTGCTCGACGGTCTGTTGGACGGCACCATCCATATCCTCGTAGGCACACATGCCGTCATCGAAGACACGGTGCAGTTCGCACGTCTCGGTATGGTGGTGGTCGATGAACAGCACCGCTTTGGTGTGGCCCAGCGCGCCAAGCTATGGAGCAAGAGCCAGAACCCGCCGCATGTGCTGGTGATGACAGCCACCCCGATTCCAAGAACCTTGGCGATGACCCTCTATGGTGACCTCGACGTGAGTGTCATCGACGAGCTGCCCCCAGGCAGAAAGCCTGTTCGCACCACCCATGTCTTCGACTCACGCATGACCTCTCTCTACGACGGTATCCGTCAACAGATCCGTGAGGGACGCCAGGTGTATATCGTCTTCCCACTCATTGAAGAGAGCGAGAAAAGTGACTTGAAGAATCTGGAAGACGGTTTTGAAGTATTGAGACAAGCCTTCCCCGAGTTCCGGTTGAGTAAGGTGCATGGGCGCATGAAACCCAGCGAGAAGGAGGAAGAGATGCAGCGCTTCGTCAGTGGCGAGACCCAGATCCTCGTTGCAACCACCGTCATCGAGGTAGGTGTGAATGTGCCGAATGCTTCTGTGATGGTGATCCTCGATGCCCAGCGATTCGGCCTCTCCCAGCTCCATCAGCTCAGAGGACGTGTAGGGCGCGGTGCCGACCAGAGCTTCTGTATCCTCGTCACTCCCTATAAGCTCAGTGAGGAGACCCGTAAACGTATCGATATCATGTGCGACACCAACGATGGCTTTCGCATTGCCGAGGCTGATCTAAAGCTACGTGGCCCTGGCGATCTGGAAGGTACCCAACAGAGTGGTATGGCATTTGACCTGAAGATTGCAGATATCGCACGCGACGGTCAGTTGGTACAGATGGCACGCGACGAAGCCCAGAAGATCATTGAAGATGATCCGGAATGCACCTCGCCCCGCTATCAGCTGTTATGGGAGCGTCTGCGCCAAATTCGTAAAACAAATATTAATTGGGCGGCTATTTCTTAATGAAAGTGTTAAAACAACACAAAAGTTTGTTAACGATAACACATTTCTGCATCTTTTCCGAATAATATTCCTATCTTTGCACCGAATTTCTGAAAAAAGCGCCTGCCTCAAACGTGAGGCGCGGAAACAATAAACCCAAAATAATAATGAACTTATTGAAGAATCTTAAGACAACAGCTTTTCTTACATTAATGATGCTCACCACGACTTCTGCCGCAGGACAGGATCTCTTGGCTCGCCAGGCTCCCGTCGATCGCAAGATGAAGGCTGTTGACTCCATAGCACTTAATAGACTGATTGAACAGGAAATGTTTGAGAACCCCGCTGGCGACCTGTATGATGAGTGGGACAATGATCTGACTCACTATCAGGGTATGACCATCCCCGATGAGACAACTATCGATCTGCGTGGTTTCTGCATGCCTACAGAGAGCCGTGTCGTCACCTCAAACTTCGGTGCACGTTGGGGACGTCAGCATAAGGGTCTCGACATCAAGGTTTATATTGGTGACACCATCCGTGCCGCCTTCAGTGGAAAAGTACGTATCGTGAAATATGAGCCACGCGGCTATGGTAAGTATGTGGTGATCCGCCACTACAACGGACTGGAGACCTACTAACCGGTTCACACCTCCACTTCGAGACTCGTGTCTGCGGTATTGCCCTAAACCCCGCCCTGATGTTCGACTTCCGTAATCAGGATGTGACAAGCGATTTCTACACCTTCCGTCGCAGCAAGTATGCTGCTGAGTCTGCACTCGCTACCCGTCTGCGCGGCGTAGAGGCTAACGCCAGCGGTCGTTTCGAGGTTGATGCCGACGATGATTCAGAGATGGCCATCGCTGCGCCAGCCGCTTCATTCGCACCTGAGACGCACTTCCACAAGGTGAAGAAGGGTGAGACGCTTCAGGCCGTTGCACGTAAGTGCCACACCACGGTTGATGCCCTCTGCCGTCTGAACCGTATCGGTAAGAACATCCGCCTGATGCCTGGTCAGATCTTGAAGTACAACTAAGAGATTGATTAACAAGCAAAAATAAATCCCACCCTCATCGGGTGGGATTCTTTTTTATTTCAGTGTCTTAATCAGGAACTGGGCGACGATGTCTGTCGAACGGTAGATGTTCTGTGAGAAGCCGTGATCGAAATATTCCTGCATCACATACTCACTGCCCGGCCATATCTGATGGAAACGCTCACCATAGGTGTAAGGCACCACACGGTCGGCATTGCCGTGAACGATGATGGCAGGTCCCTGATACTTCGCAGCTGTCTCGTAGATAGGCAAAGAGAACGCCGTACGGATATAGTTACCACCGAGCTTCAAGCCGCCGAAGAGCTCGATATACTCACCCGGATCGAAGGGATCATACATCTTTCCCATCGTGTTACCCTTGATGGCATCCTCACGCAGGACGGCAGCAGGCGCCATCAGTGCCACAGCCTTGAAGGCAGGCTTGCCGAACGCCTCACTCAGCTCACCGGCAGTCATAGAAGCAACCACGCCACCCTGAGAGTGTCCGACGATAGCCAGACCGTCAACATAACGCAGACTGCTCACATATTCCACCACTTTCTTGGCATCCTCAATCTCGTTGGGTACCGTCATGTCCTTAAACTCACCCTCACTCTGTCCGTGACCGTTGAAGTCGAAACGGATACTGGCGATACCATGTGCCTGCAGCGTGTCGCAGATCAGCTCGAACATCGGACCGTCCTTCGTACCACTGAAACCGTGACAGAACACCACCATCGGACACTTCTCACCGTCTTTCAGCTCCGGCTTCTGGATGATGGCAGCCAGCTTACCGTGATCACCGTCGATACTCACGCGCTCACCTTTCTGAGCAGGCACATAGGCACCAGTGGTCAGCTCCTTCAGATACTTGTCCACCTTATAGGTTAAGACGGTAGAGAGCTGAACCTTACCATCCGGACCTACCACCACCATCGAGGGGATCCATTTCACGCCATAAGCCTTGGCGATGTCGGTTTCCTTGAACTTCTTCAGCTCGCTCACCTGCGGATAGGTGATACCGAACTTCTCCACAGCCTTTTTCCAAGCCTCCACTTCTGTATCCATCGACACACCGACGAACTCAATGCCGTGCTGCTTGTAAGCCTGCTGGATACGTACCACCTCAGGCGCATCCTTACGACAGTCGGGGCACCACGATGCCCAGAAGTCGAGCACCACCGTCTTACCCTTTGCAAACTTAGAGAACTGGAACTTCTTGCCGTCGAGTGTCTGCATCTTGAAGTCAGGTGCCACACTGCCGGGCTGGATCAATTCCGCTGCATACTTCGTGTCCATGTCCTTCTGCGGACCGAACTGCGCTTTAACTTCTGCCGTTGCTCCCACCAGGAGCAGAGCGGCTAAAACTACTGATAATCTCATGATATTAAGAGAAATTTTCTGCAAATGTACAAAATAATAATGAATTGTAGATGGCAGATTGTAAATTATTTCTTATCTTTGCAGAAAATTTAAACTATAAATCTTATGTACGACAAGGAAAGAGGGCTTTATATCGCCCACTGCGCCAATGGCGCGCTTAGTATCACAGGTAAGATGGCCAACCGCCACGGACTGATAGCGGGTGCCACAGGTACAGGTAAGACCGTCACCTTGCAGGTGATGGCAGAAACATTTTGTCAGGCAGGCGTACCCTGTTTCATGGCCGACATGAAGGGCGACCTCTCCGGTATCTCCCAGACTGGCAAGATGAGTGGCTTCATCGAGAAGCGTCTGCCCGAGTTCGGTATCGAGAACCCAGAGTTCCAAGCATGTCCCGTACGCTTCTTCGACGTGTTCGGTGAACAGGGACATCCCATGCGTGCTACCATCTCACAGATGGGCCCCCAGCTACTGTCACGACTGATGCAGCTGAACGAGACACAGGATGGTGTGCTGAACATCGTGTTCCGCATCGCTGATGAGCGTGGGCTGCTGTTGATCGACCTGAAGGACCTGCGTTCGATGCTCGACTGGGTATCGAAGCATGCCAAGGAATACACCACCAAGTATGGCAACATCTCCACCGCCACCATCGGTGCCATCCAACGTGCTCTCCTACAGCTGGAGAACCAGGGGGCCGACAAGTTCTTCGGTGAGCCGTCGTTCGACATCTACGACCTAATGCAGACCGAGGGCGGCAAGGGTGTGATGAATGTGCTGGCTGCCGACAAGCTGATGCTGCAGCCCAAGCTCTACTCCACCTTCCTGCTGTGGCTGCTCTCCGAGCTCTACTCCACCCTTCCTGAAGTCGGGGATATGGAGTTGCCCAAGCTCGTGTTCTTCTTCGACGAGGCCCACATGCTGTTCACCGACACCAGCAAGGCGTTGCTCGATAAGATAGAGCAGGTCATCCGTCTCATCCGTTCCAAGGGTGTAGGTATCTATTTCATCACCCAGAGTCCGACCGATATTCCTGAGAATATCCTCGGACAGCTCGGCAACCGTGTGCAGCATGCCCTGCGTGCCTATACGCCGAAGGATCAGAAGGCGGTGAAGACCGCCGCCGACACCTTCCGTGCCAACCCTGCCTTCAAGACCGACGAGGCCATCATGAACCTTGAGACGGGTGAAGCCCTTGTCTCGTTCCTCGATCCCAAGGGTGCCCCCACCGTGGTGGAGCGTGCCAAGATCCTATTCCCGTTGTCACAGATTGGTGCTGTCACCGAAGGACAGCGCCTCGACATCATCAAGCAGAGCCGCATCTATGGCAAATACGACACGCCCATTGACCGTGAGAGTGCCTTCGAGGTGCTGATGGCAGAGGCTGACCGACAGTTGGCAGAACAGGAACAGCAACAGGCAGAGATAGAGATCCCGCAGCCGGAGGCCAAGGCAGAGAAGAAGAAACCTGGTATCATGGGAAAGGTCGGCAAGGCCATCCTCACCGCCATCACCTCTACCCTCGCCGCCATACTGGGTACCTATGTCAGCGACAAGGTGACGGGTAAGAAGACGAAGTCGAGGACCTCAGGTACAGGTCGTGTGGTGAAGAATGCCACCAGTGCCGCCACCCGTACCATCACCAAAGAACTCACCCGCGACATCCTCGGCAACTTAATTAAGTAGTTAAGTATTCTCGCAAATTGTATAGATATACCGCTGTCGATTGACAGTGGTATATTTGTATCTAGTCGTGTCGATCACGGTTTTCATGTCGTTGCTGATGCCAGTACCGATCAGTTTTGTGGTAGCCTCTTTCATCGTCCAGAGGCGGATAAAGGCGGCTGCAGGATCCTCTGCTGAATGGATTTGAGCAATCTCCTCATCATTCATCGTATAGTTCACTAACGACTCCTTATACTCGCGGATGCTTTCCACATCTACACCTATAGGCTGGTCGCTCACCACACAGATGGCAGCCTCCTTACAATGACTCAGGTTAAAGAAGATTTCCGGATGTCCCACAATCGAGGGCTTGCCATGCTCATTGTATTCGAAGATAGGGTTGTCTGTGATGCCGTATGTCTCGCGCAGGGCTTTTTTCAATAAAAGGTACGCCAGCACGCAGAGCCTTTGTCCCTGTTCAAACTTGAACTTGAGGGCCTGCTCTCTTCGCTGCGCTGAAATATCCTTCAGCGCCGCCTCAAGGTCAAACTCCCAGATATTCTCACTTACCAATACCCGCATTTTTCAATTATTACATTTTTACATTTTTACATTTTCCCATTATCACTCCAGTCCTATTTCCGGCATGGGGATCTTGCGGTTGGGGTTTTCCTTCGCACCGAGATCTACCAGTTCACGACCTTTCTGCGCCACACTCTGACGACCCGTGATGAGCTTGTTGTTGGCATTGTCGTAGGCCTCCACCGTCTTGTGCAGCTTCTCACCCAGTTCGTTATAGCGTTTCACGAAGTCACCCAAGCGGTCGAGCAACTGCTCGGCCAGTCCGAACACCTTCTCCTGGTTCTCCGCCTGCTGGTTCTGTACCCACGCGATATGGATCATGTGGAGGATACCCAACAGGTTCTGCTCACCCGTCACGAACACCTTCTTCTCGAACGCCTCGCGCCAGAGTGTGGGGTCATTCGCCAGTGCCAGCTGCAACGACGACTCGAAGGGCACGAACATAATCACAAAGTCCACCGTCTCACGCCCGTTCTTGATATACTTCGAATAGTCCTTACGCGCCAATTCGTTCACATGACTGCGCACACTCTTGATATGCTCCTGCAGATAACGCTCCTTCTCCTCGGGTGCCTCGGCATTCACATATTTCTCATACGCCACGAGCGACACCTTCGAGTCCACGATGGCATCCTGTCCCTGCGGATAGTGCAGGATCACGTCGGGCTGCATCTCACGCCCCGTCTCATCGTTCTTCAAGGGGCGCCCCAGCTCGTCGCGCAGACGTGCCTGCACCTCATAGTGGATGCCCTCCGTCAGACCCTGACTGGCAAGCAGGTCACCGAGGATGATCTCACCCATGTTGCCGCTCACCTTATTGTCACGCCGCAGCACGTTGGTCAGGCTCTCCGCCTTCTCACCCAGCTGCTGTGTCTGCTGCATCATCTGCTGGATTTGTTCACGGAAGGAAGCCGAGTGGGCAGCACTCTCCTTCTGATTCTCCGAGATGGCTTTCTGCATCTTGTCGATGGCATCCTTCAGCGGCTGGGTGATACCCGTCATCGCCTCCGTGTTCTGAGCCTTCAGCTTCTGGGCACTGTTCTCCATCAGCTGCTGTGCCATGTTCTTAAACCGCTCCTCGTTACGCTTCAGCTCCTCGTCCATCTGCTGGCGCACCAGCTCCAGTTCCCTGCCCTGACTCTCCGCCTTGGCATGGAGCGACCTGTTCTCTGCTTCCAGATGGTTCACCCGGCTGGTGGCAGCATTCAGCTGCTCTCCCTTCATCGAGAGTTCGATATCCTTCTTCCCGGATGCGATGTTCACAGCATCCATCCTTTTGTCCATCACGAGGTAAGCCGCCAAGGCACCTGCCACAACACCTATTACAATATAGAGTACGATCATCATTTAACGCTTATTTTTCTGCAAAAGTAAAAAAAATCCTTGAAAATAATAGCGGTTACACAATTATTTTGTATATTTGCACCATCATAACCATTTATTGATCACTAAAAACTTTAAGATTATGGATTACAAGATTATTGACATTGAGGGTATTGGCGATGTTTATGCAGAGAAGCTCATTGCCGCTGGTATTAACAAAGTAAGCGAACTGCTCGAGAAGTGCGCGGCTCCCAAGGGACGTAAGGCACTGGCTGAAGCTACAGGCATCAGTGAGAAGCTCATCCTGAAGTGGACCAACCATGCCGACCTGTTCCGCATCAACGGCGTAGGTCCTCAGTTTGCCGAGCTGCTTGAGGCTGCCGGTGTTGACACTGTGAAGGAGTTCCGTCACCGCGTGGCAGAGAACCTGCAGCCGAAGCTGGAGGAGACCAACGCCGCCAAGAACATCTGCAACCGCGTGCCTGCCGTCAGTGAGATTCAGAAGATGATCGACCAGGCCAAGGAGCTGGAGCCGAAGGTAACGTACTAAGCCTTTTGTGACGCAGGCCAGTTCACGAGATAGAGCTGCTCGGTGGCGCGCGTAAAGGCGGTATAGAGCCAGTGGATATAGTCGGGCGTCAGCATGTCGTCGGTCATATATCCTTGATCCAGATACACATGAGCCCATTGTCCGCCCTGTGCCTTATGACAGGTCACGGCATAGGCAAACTTCACCTGAAGGGCGTTGTAATAACGATCGCCCTTCAGTTTTTTGATGCGCTCCGCCATCACCGTGATGTCGGCATAATCCTCCATCACCGCATTAAACAGCTGTTCCTGCTGCTCACGAGTCAGGGCGGGTGCTTCTGAGGTCAGGGTGTCGAGACAGACGGTGGCAGTCAGCTCGAAGTCGTCATAGTCGGGAAACAGCATGGTGACCTCCGCGAAACGGAAACCGTAGAGCTCATGCACATGACGTACGCGCTGCACGACGGCGATGTCGCCATTGGCGAGGAAAGGAATTTCCTTCGACCCGTCTATCCAGAAATAGTTATTCTTCACAATCATCAGCTGATCGCCGCGACAGAGCTCGTCCTCACAGTCGAGCACCTGGTTGCGGATGCCCTGGTTATAGATGTTTGCCCGCTTGTTGCTGCGGGTGATTACGATGGTCTCGTCGGTACCCATCCGTGAGTAGCTCGTAGAGAGGGCATCGATCAGTTCACTGCCTGGCACCATCCGGATGTCTGTGAAGCCGGTGAACCGGATCTTAGGCAACTGCGTCATACTGTCATGGGTGATCATCTGACGGATCTGCGTGGCGTTCCACAGGATGCCCGACTCCTGATTCTGACGGAGCACCTGATTCAGGTCTGTCTCATACACCCGCATACCATAGCCACGCAACGCAGCAGCCATCAGTGCCGGACTCTCCTCCTCACCTACGGGTGGCAACTGCGCCTTGTCGCCGATCAGCAGCAGCCGGCAGCACTGTCCGCTATACACAAACTGCATCAGGTCGTCGAGCAGACAACCAGAACCGAAAGCCGTCTCGCCGAGACCGAGGTTGGCAATCATCGAAGCCTCATCGACGATAAACAGGGTATCGCGGTTCAGGTTGTCGTTCAGGTTGAACGACGACAGATCGCCTGCCGACTTCTGGCGGTAGATGCGCCGGTGGATCGTATAGGCGGCATGACCGGCATGAAGGGAAAAGACCTTGGCAGCGCGACCGGTGGGTGCCAGCAGCAACAGCTTCTGTTTCAGTGCCACCATCGCCTTCACAATGGCACTCGCCAGTGTGGTCTTACCCGTACCTGCCGAACCGCGCAGGATCATCACCACCTGGTCGGAACGGTCGGTCATGAACTGCGCAAACACGTCGAGGGCATGCGCCTGTTCTGGTGTCGGAGACAGTCCTAAGCTCTGAATGATACGGTATTTCAGTTCATCTTGAATCATTTCGCTTGCAAAATTACTAAAAAAAAGTTAGTTTTCAGATTTATCCTTTCATTTTTCACTATTCATTTTTCACTTTTCACTTCTTTTTTGTACCTTTGCAGCCAGAATGCAAAGCAATAATCGACTGATAAATATCTTACTGGCAGTTATTGCCGCGGGACTGTTGGCAGTCTGCGTGGCCAGTGTGATGAGTGCAAGATGATGAACAAACAGAAAATAATCATTCGCATCGGGAGAAACACGCTCTCCTTTGCCACGCTCGGCAGGACAACGGACGCGACACCATCGGTTGTCTATGAGCCTTACATCGTAAAGGCAGGCATCGCCATGGCGGTCAACCTGCGTCAGGCATTCAAGAGCGATGTGCTGTCCGTCTCAGAGATCAACCAGGCCGACGTGCTGTTGGATACCCCTCAGATGCTGGTGCCTATCGAAGAGTATGAGGAGCATGACATCAAGACGCTCTTCGATCATGCCTTCCCTGCAGGCCAGGAGCAGCGCCTTGTTTGCTATAACGTCCTGCCCTCCCTGAAGGCTGTCAGTCTCTTTGCCATCAACAAGGATCTGAACGGTGTCCTCAACGACCAGTTCGACCATGTGCAGCTCATCCAGGCGATGTCGCCTGTCTGGAGCCATCTCCACCAGCGCAGCTTCACCGGTCATCGCAACAAGCTCTACGGTTACTTCCACGGCAAGAACCTCGACCTGTTCAGTTTCCAGCAGAACCGCTTCAAGTTCTGCAACTCGTTTGAGGCGAGTCATGCCTACGATGCGCTCTACTTCCTGCTCTACGTCTGGAAGCAGCTCCATCTTGTCAACGAGCACGACGAGCTCCATATCGTGGGCGACATCCCCGAACAGGCATGGCTCGTGAAAGAGCTGAAGCGCTATCTCCAGAACATCTACGTGATAAACCCTGCAGCCGACTTCCAGCAGGCATCTGCTACCACGATTGCCGGTATGCCCTACGATCTGATGACCTTCATCATTAAAGGAAGATGAGAATCATTACAGGCAGATACAAAGGGCGCCACTTCGATATCCCGAGGTCATTCAAGGCAAGGCCCACTACCGACTTTGCCAAAGAGAACATCTTCAATGTGCTCAACGCCTACATCGAACTGGAGGGCACCACCGCCCTCGACCTCTTCTCCGGCACGGGCAGCATCACCCTTGAACTCGCCTCGCGCGGCTGTGCCCATGTGATCAGCGTAGAGCTGGATCGCGACCACCACCGCTTCATCTGCGATTGTCTGAAGAAGCTCGCCACGCCTGCCGATCCGCTCTCAACGATCCTGCCCCTCCGCGGCGACGTGTTCCGCTTTGTCAAGTCGTGCAAGCAACAGTTTGACTTTATCTTTGCCGATCCGCCCTATGCCTTGAAGGAGCTGCCCGCCATCCCCGGTCTGATCTTCGAGAAAGGTCTCCTGAAGCCTGATGGCATCCTGGTGTTCGAGCACGGTAAGGACCATGACTTCTCCGGCGATCCGCACTTTGTGGAGCACCGCAGTTATGGCAGCGTAAACTTCTCGATTTTCAGAATGTCAGAATAACGGCGAAAGCATCCTTGTCACGCTTTCCCACAGTCTCACCAGGAATCCGCTTCTCATCCTGCCGGGAACTTTCTCCAGCGGCACCGACAGCGCTTCATCTTTCCAGAACAGCTCCTTCATCCTGAGGGTAAGTGCCTCGTCATAGAAGAAGATGTTGGCTTCGAAATTATTCTCGAAGCTACGGAAGTCAAGGTTCGTCGAGCCACAGGTGGCAACGGCATCGTCGCATACCATCAGCTTCGAATGCAGGAAGCCGGCATCGTAGAGCAGCACCTTCACACCAGCCTCTGCCACCTCACGCAGATAACTGCGACTCGCCCACTCCACGAATCTCGCATCACTGTAGCGCGGACAGATCACCCGCACATCCACGCCCGCCATCGCAATGGTCTTCAAGGCGAAGAGCACCGACTCGTTGGGCAGGAAATAGGGTGTCTCCAGATACAGATAGCGGCGGGCACCCATGATGATACGCACAAAGCCCTGCATGATCTCAGGATAAGGGTTGACAGGTCCGCTGGTCACCACCTGTGCCAGACAGTCGTTCTCGATAGCCACATGCGGGTAGAACTTACGGTCGGTGAGCAGCGTACGGTCCACGAAGTACCAGTCCACGAGGAACGCCCTCTGCAGCGCGCTCACGGCACCGCCCGTCACCTTCAGCATCGTGTCACGCCAGGCGTGCCCGCCCGTACCCCTCACGTAGCGCAGAGCGATGTTCATGCCGCCGATAAAGCCCACGTGCCCGTCGATCACGATGATCTTACGGTGGTTACGGTAGTTCACCTTACTCGTGAACGACGGGAAGCGCACCGGCAGGAAGGAGGCCACCTCAATGCCCTCCTCGCGCATCCGCTCAAAGAAGCGGTGACTCACATTCCAGCAGCCCACGTCATCATAGATCACCCTGACCTCCACGCCTTCTCTCGCCTTGGCGATCAGCGCATCAGCCACCAGCTGTCCCAGGGCATCCTCGGCAAAGATATACATATCCACGTGGATGTGGCTCTTCGCCTCATGGATGACAGCCAGCAGCGCCGGGAAGAAGCCGTAGCCGTCGGTATAGATCTCCACCTCATTGTCCTTGAAGGGCAATGACAGGTTCTGGTTTACGAACAGGTCTATCAGGGGTTTCTGCCGCTCTGGCAGCCGCAGGTTCTGCTGTTCGGCAAACTCCAGCATCGAGCGTTTTGTCAGCTGGTTCAGGCTCCGCTCACTTACATAGCGCTCCTTACGGGTATTGATGCCGAAGAAGAGATAGAAGATCAGGCCGATCACCGGCACGAACCAGATCACCAGTGCCCACGCCATGGTCTTGGCAGGCTGACGGTTATCCATAATCACATGGATCACAGCCACGATGGCTATCACCTGCCAGATAATGAATATACCGTTCAGCCAATGCATACCTATTTCACCAGATTATTTCCCAACTGCCGTGCCACCGCGTTACGTAGATCCTGTATTCTACTAAACTCAGCCATCAGGGGCTTCACCTTTTCCATGTCTGTGCTCGCCGCCTTGAGCTGCTTCTGTATGTCTTTCATCTGCTGCTCGATGATGTCGAGGCGCAGGTCGAGCACCAGGTGGAGCACATGCTGTTTCAGTCCGCCCTCCCGCTCCTTCAGCTGGAAGCCCTTGCCCAGCTGATGGCGGTCGATGGCGAGATCCACTGCCAGCGCACTGATGTTCACGTCGGGGTGCTGCATGAAGTAGGTCTCCGCCTTGAATCCCTCTTCGCCGCTATGCGCCACCGCCTCTGCCAGTATCTGGTTGTAGCGGGGGTCGTGGAAGGTCAGGTTGTCCTGCCCCAGGTCGTAGCCCACATACTGCGCCACCGTCAGGTTGATCACCTGTCCATCCTCCGTTTCCACATCCTTGAAGATCACCTTCTCGCCGTCGCGCACCACACTCTGGATCAGCAGCCGCTCCACCGCGTCGGATGCAGAGGCAGATACCAGCAGCTTTCCTTCCGTTGCCGACGACAGCTCTATATCGTCGGTGGTGGCAGTCTCACCGTTACGCGCCCGTTCACGCTCCTTCTCCTTCTCGTCCTTCGCCTGGCGTATCATGCCGTTCATCGTGTCGATCAGCGTCTGTTCCTTGATACCAAAGCGCTGTGAGAGCTGACTGATATAGGTGGAGCGCAACAGCTGGTCTTGCTCCGGAATCACCGAGATGCTCCTGATGATGCCGCCGATGGCTTCGCTGCGCTTCACGGGGTCGGTCACGTTCTCCACCGTCAGACGTGCCTTAAAGGCGATGAAGTCGGTCTGGTTCTGTTCGATATACGCCTTCAGCTCCTGGGCAGAGTGCTTCCTGCTGAACGAGTCGGGATCGTCGCCGTCGGGCAGGAGCAGCACCTTCACTTTCATGCCTTCCGCCAGCAACATGTCGGTACCTCGCATCGCTGCATGGATACCCGCCTCGTCGCCGTCGTATAGCAGGGTGATGTTCTGCGTGAACCGGCGCAGGAGTCTGATCTGATGAGTGGAGAGAGCCGTACCCGAGTTGGCCACCACGTTCTCCAGTCCACACTGGTGCATGGCTATCACGTCGGTATAGCCCTCCACCATATACACACAGTCTTCCTTCGCGATAGCCCGCTTAGCCTGGAAGAGACCGTAGAGCTCACGCTCCTTATGGTAGATCTCCGAGTCGGGCGAGTTCACGTATTTCTGCTGCACGCCTTTCGTACGCGAGTCGAGCAGTCGGCCACCGAAGGCCACCACCCTGCCGCTCACGTTCAGCCAGGGAAAGATCACACGACCGGCATAGCGGTCGCTCAGGCTGCTGTCACCTTTGCCGTCGCCCTTCTCCTCTCTCGCCATGCAGAGTCCTGTCTTCTTCAGGAACTCCGGCTGATAGCCCGCCTTCAAGGCTGCCTGAGCCAGAGCGTCACGCTTCTGCAGCGCATAGCCCAGGTTGAACTTCTCTATGATGTCGTCGCGGATGCCACGACTGCGGAAATACTGCTTACCGATGGCGATACCGTCGGGATCGTTCTTCATCACCTCCTGGAAATAGTGCATCGCCCACTCATTGACGATAAACATCGACTCGCGCTCGCTCTGCTCCTTCTTCTCCTCGTCGGTCAGCTCCTTCTCCTGGATCTCGATATTATATTTCTTCGCCAGCCAGCGTAGCGCCTCGGGATAGGTGATCTGCTCATGCTTCATCAGGAAGTTGATGGCTGTGCCGCCCTCACCGCAGGCAAAGCACTTACAGATCTGCTTCGACGGCGACACCATAAACGAGGGGGTCGTATCGTCGTGAAACGGGCACAAGCCCTTATAGTTCACGCCTGCCTTCCGCAAGGTCACGAACTCCCCCACGACATCCACGATGTTCGTGGCTTCCATGATCTTATCTACTGTTGCCCTGTCAATCATTCCTTGACATTGATTCTTAGTGTTTTGTTTATCTGCTGCAAAGATAGTCAAAAGAGAATAAAATACCAAATAAAAGCGAAAAAAACAGAGATACGGAGCTTCTTTGTCAACTCTCCGTACCCCTGTCTCTCTTACAGTTTGTTCCAATCGGCGAACTCCTTTACCACATCGAAGCAGGGGCAGTCGCGGTCGTGACTGAGGTCGCGATGCCCTACGATCAGGGCACGGGGGTAACGCTGCCGCAGGTCGGCGAGCAGCTGCCGCATGCTGGTCTTCTGTTCTGCCGTGCGCGTGTCGGCGGGTTGTCCGCGGATGTCGAGCCCACCCTCATAGCAGATGCCGATCGAGTGGGCATTGTGGTTCAGGCAGTGAGCACCCACCATCCACTCCGGACGGCCTGGCTCAACCGTTCCGTCACGACGGATCACGTAATGGTAGCCGATGCCAAACTTATAATGTCGGTCTTTGCGGTGCCAGGTGTCGATCTGAGCAGCCGAGGAAGTCTGGTCGGGCTTCACTGCCGAACAATGAATCACTAACAGTGTAATAACTCTCATCACCTTCTGTGGTTTAAATGGTACACGATACCGCACCCAGTGCAGTCAGGATCGCAGTTGCAATCGATGCAATAATCTGCACCACAAACTTACAAGTCTCCTTCTTCGTCATAACGGTTATTGGTTATTGGTTATTGGTTAACGGTTATTGGTTATTGGTTAACGGTTAATGTTTAATCCCCGCTCGGCTGATCGTAATCAGGTTCATCGACTGGTGGTGTTGGGATGCTGCCGCTGTTGTTACCGCCCTGGTTGTTGCCACCGCCCGCAGACGAATTGTCCTTCTTCGGGTTCATCGCATTCTCGTGGGTCTCCTCGAAGAGCACGTCCTTGATCAGGCTCTTGGCCACCACGTACTTCTGTACAATCTTACCGTCCTTGTTGGTGGTCTGACCGACAACCACACGCTCCGTCTCCGGCTGGAACAGCACACGACGGTCGGTGATGGTGGCGGCAGAGCAGTCCTCGAGCTTTGTCACACCGATGCTGGAGAAGCCCACCTTGAAGATGCCGATGCCGTCGAGGCGGATCTTCTGTCCCAGTTCGAAGAAGTGCTTCATGGCGCCGCCCAACTCGTCGAGTGCGGCCTTGATGTCGCTCTTCTTGATGGAACACTGCTGCTGGATGAAGTCAGCGATCTGATCGGTGGTGATAAACTTCTCGTCATAGACGGCTGTGGCGAAATACTTGCCGTAGGCCTCCGACTGTCGGTTGTTGTTCTTTGACTTAATGAATTTCTGTGCCATAACTGAAAAATTAAAAATTAAACATTCTATTGGCTGAGGTTTGGCGGGTCGCGAAAGGAATGCCATCTTTGCCTCGAAGGAATATCATCTGACTGCTATCCGGATAGTCTTTTCGCATCATGGAGATTATTCCTTTCCCCTGATGGAGATTATCTCCGTCACCCGTGGAGATCATCCGAGTGACCCGTGGAGATTATCTCCCTCCACCAAAGGAATGCTTCCTTTGCGGCCCGCTTGCCCTCATTGCCGTTACAAAGGTACAACATTCCATAACCTCACTTCGGCTTTAAGCCCGTTTCGTAGAGATAATCGGCGTTAATCTCATTATTTCGCGTTATTCTCATTATTTGGCGTTATTCGGTGATGTCGATGTCGTATTGGTCGGCGATGAACTTGACGACCTTGGGGGGCAGTACACGCATGTGAGGTTTCAGGCCTAAGGCTGTCAGTTCTGTCATGTGAGGCTTGAACCAGTTCACTAACGTTCCGACACTTACACCGGCTAACTCTGCTAATTCACTCTTTGATTTTGCTTTCATTGCTTTATTTCTTTAGAATGTGACTATATACGCGCGCAGGAATGAAATTTTTCAAAATTTTACGATTCCTGCGCACGTGAGAGGTTAGAACCCATCTGTGTCATCCGTGACATTTTGCTTTATACCATGACGTCCTTCGTAGGCCAGCACATGAGGCAGCGCATGAACTTCCTCGTCCTTACGACGCTCCAGATAGTAGCCGTGGTGACGCTTCACGACACCCGACTCATAGCCCATCATGGCGAGCACACGCCCAAGCGACACGCAGCTGACGTTCTTCAGATGGGAGGTACGGGTGATGATATCCAGCACGACAGAGGTGGGATAGAAGGCTGGCGTCTGCATCTCATCAGGCAGACGGAAATAGAAACTCACGAGTTCCTCTTCAGGATGGGGCACCTCGAAGGCTTTGTTATGCTGCTTCAACAGCTCTTCCTCCTGAGGTGAGAACCAGTATTGGAAGCCTTCCTTATAGAGCGTATAGGCCTCGGAATAGATGCCCTCGTAGTCGAAGGGAAAATCCCGTGGCGAGAGGATACTATCCACCTCGAACGGCAGCCAGCGGCGGGTACCGGTACGGTCGTTGATGAAGATGCGGTTGTTGCCCGTACCACAAAACGAGGCCAGGTGCTTACGGTGCTCCGAGAAGCGCTCGTAAGGCGGACGCTCGTCGATGGTACGGGCCGTCATGATCGACTTGAGCTTGTTCATCGTCGCATCGTCCATGGCGTCAAGCTCTTCAAGGCACACCAGGCCTTTGGATGTCAGCTGCAGCTTGTCGTCCTTGTCAAACTGCCCGCCATTGTGCTTCAAGTGGAAATAACTCTCCAGGCATGATGGCAGAAGGAATTGGAACCAGGTGGTCTTCTGAATGCCCTGCTTGCCTATCAGCATGAGAATGGAGTTGTTCACTTCCTTGGGATCCAGCCAGCCCGCCACCACCCCTACGAGCCATTTCCTGAGGCACTGGTAGAAGAACATCTGCTCATCGGTACCCCCTTTGACACTGACCGACGTGGAGAGCACCAGGATATGGTTCTCGCCGTTCCAGGGCGGCAGGCTTTCCAGATAGCTGCGGAACGGATGGAAGTCGGGGAACCGCTCGGAGCGTATCACCCGGAAGATATCCTCATACTTCACCTCACGCTCATCCCTCATGTCGGCCCACAATGAGTTAAGCTTGTCGTTGGTGATGGGTTGCCAGTCGGGTGAACACTCCACCCTACCCGTCACCAGGTTACGGCGCAAGTCTAAACGATCCTTCAGAAAAGCCACAATCTCCTTTGGTGAGGCATACTTGGAGGTTTTCTCGTCTGCCTGTCCGTCGGACCGCTTCTGCAGTATCTCGTCTGATGAGAACTCGATGGCAGAGAGGTTGCAATAAATATCCGGATCACGGCAGAGCGGGATCGCCTGTGTCAGTGAGTTGCACGTCCGGTCAGCCACATGTCCCAACAGATGGGCATAATAGTCGGCACCCCACGCGAAGGCTTTCGCATAGAAGCGCATCTTACTGTCGGTGGCGAACTGGTCGTGCAGCTCAAAGGGATAGACGATATAGAGCCCCTCACGAATGGCATCCCTGATGCACAGCATCGTATGGAGGTCGTCGGCCACCTTCGCCCGTATGTCAGCCATCTCCTCCTGGCTGATATGCTCGAAGTGAGCCACGGCGAGCCCTGTCAGCCAGCGTATGTTTTTCTTCTGTCGCCCACCTTCCACCACCGCCGGCACGACGAGCAGCGGACAGTAGCTCTCTGGCCACGTTCCCTCTCCCATCTGCCGTGCGATATTCTCTAAAGCTATCCTGCCAGGCTTATTATCCTTGGCATGTTGCAATATTGATAGTTCCATAATGTTTCAACATTTTATTCTTATAATTTTTCAACTCACGATAAATCGTTTCTGTACGTATTCTGAGGTCCTCGTTATCGGCCAGATTTGAATACTTGGCCATATATCTGGCCAAATCCTTCATCGAAACTTGTAGCCATTTCTCAACTACAGCCTGTACGAGATCACGATAGATCACTGCTTTATAAATCTTATTGAAATCGAATTCGAGCCAGACCAGTTCTTCAGGTTTTGTACCTTTAGAAGGTCCTGTAATAAAACGGTTCCATTGTACAACTATGGGCCTCATGAAGCGCCATTTCGGGGGCATAAAGAGCCCTAAGAGAGTTGTCTCTCTTTCATTTATTATTGCCATATTGTTTTTAGATTGTAATAATACCTATAGATATTATTCTATAGATGTTGACGATACATATTTGATGTTACAAACAAGGAAAAGAGGGCGAATGAAGTAAACGGGCACCCATTTCGAGGAATGCCATCCAGGAGATTGATGTTTGTCTGTTATTTCTCATAACCTATTTTGTAAGTATGCCACAAAGATACAAACAAATAAACATACCTGCAAAAGGTTTAAGTGTTTTTTTTACGATATTGGCTCAAAACCCTTAAAAGTATATCCCCTTTTTTCATTCACGCCCCTATTCCACCCCTAAAAACACAGATCAAAGACGCAAAAAAACGGAAGCCGATGACTTCCGTTTCCTATTCTTATCTTTGGGGAACAGATCAATGACCTGTCCCCGTGATCTTGCGTGATCTCTGATCTCTGACTACCGTTTCTTTCCTTTGCCGAAAATATCGGCGTGGGTGCCAGTACGATAGAGCGAGATGATGCGTATTTCAGTATCCTTTTCGTAAAGCAGCAGCCAGTCGGGACTGATGTGGCACTCCCAGTAGCCCTTATAGTCGCCACTTAGCATGTGGTTGTGAAGGTTGGCAGGCAGGGGCTCGTCTTTACGTAGCATGTCAACCACCGTCAGCAATTTCTCGATGTCGAGACCGCGCCGCACGGCCAGTTTCACATCTCGGTCGTACTGCTTGTAGGTCTTTATCTCGTAGAACTGCTTCATAGTGCCATCATTGCTTTTTTGAAGTCTTCGAATGACTCGTAAGTCGTTCCCTTATCCTTGCCACTACGCACGTCCTCAATGGCCTGCATGGTCTTGTCGTTGAGGGACTCGCCTGTCTCAGGGTCATAGAGACGGGGCTTAGTCTTCTGCTTCCTTACGGCCGTCACACCTTTCAACATGCTGATGGCTTTCTTGATGTCGTTCAGCATCGACAGGTCGCTGATGCTTACCAATAGCTGACCTTCTGCGGGTAATTGTGTCGTTCTTGCTGCCATAATCGTCGTTGTTTATACGTTTTTGCTGCAAAGATACAAATAAGCGAGGAAAATACCAAATTTATATGGATATTTTTGAACGTAGTCTGTCATCTCATCCCAAGCATCTTCCAAGAATTATGGACTCAGATGGGACAGTTCTCAATGAGTCCGCGCTCACTCAGGTCCTGACCCCAGCGTGAGGCAACAAGCGCAACTGGTGGCGCAGATCAAAGTATCCTGATCTCACCCCCAGATGCCCCACGACTTGCACGAAAAAGAAACGGAAGCCGCTGACTTCCGTTTCTTTATTCTTATCTTTGGGGAACAGATCAATGACCTGTCCCCGTGATCTTTCCCGTGATCTTGGCGATCAATGCATTTATTCTGGAGCTGGAGCCTCTATCTTGACGTAGGGCTTTCCGCTAATATATTCGTTTACTGTATCTGCGTTGGGTTCAACGGATTTCCAATCCCCCTCGGGGGAATCGCGCTCGAAGAGCTGCAAATCATTGTAAAGTTTGACCGTTGTGCCAGGATGAATAGCATGGCTGGCATCATTGGTTGTGCTGACTTCGAGCTTGCCACTCCACATAGAGAAGACAGCGGCAGCGATGCCAGAGTAAAGTGAATTGGTGATACTCAGCTGACCGCCATGAATGTTCAAGACATCACACGAGATTGCCACATTTTTCTCATCCGCTGCGTTCACTATAATCTTGCCGGTGCATTCGCTCTGGGCAAAGATGTTGAGGCAGTCCCCTGCGGCTCCTTCAAGGCGGAATATTCCGCCTTCGGTGGTGAGCTGGGATCATTTGAGTTGCAAAAATATATAAAAAGGCATACACTTATATCACTCCACCCATTAAATAAAGTTAATAAGCGAATAAAAATCTCTCGAAGCAAAGGGGAGCAGAGGGACTTGCAGAAACATCGTTGGCTGAATAAAAGGGGGCGTTCGTTGAATAAAATTGCGGGAGTGGTCGGTTCTGCCTACCTTTGCAGCACAATTGATAATTAAAACCATTAGCGAGATGAAAAAGATTATGATTTTAGCGATGCTCACAGCATCCGTAGCAGTCTGGACAGGCTGCTCGTCAGATGATCCCATTGCGGACATCACCACCCCAACATTCCCCAGTGGCAACACCCCTCAGGAGCCAGGCGAGATGCCGTCGGAAAGTGGCAGCTCGACGACTACCGGTGAGTTGGCAACCTTTACGATTGCCCTTGACAAGACAACGGCAGAGCCGACTGACGTGGCTGACGCCTACCTGCCCGACGAGGAGGACGACCTGGCAAACAACGAGTTTACCACCGAAGTAAACATCGACCTGTCGAACCCCACCGCCAAGACAGAGAACGGCGTGGAGGTGACCGTGAACGGTGGACACATCACTGCCAACCACGGTGAGACAAAGAAGGTGTGCTACGTGGTGAGCGGCACCACAGAGAACGGCTCCTTCACCGTCGTGGGTGAGAAGAAATATGCCGTGAAGCTCAATGGCGTGAGCATCAACAACCCCGACTCGGCAGCCCTGAACCTGCTGAGCGGCAAGCGTGCCTTCATCCTGTTGGCCGACGGTACGACCAACACTCTGACTGACGGTGCAGGCGGCAGTCATAAGGGAGCACTCTACTGCAAGGGTAAGCTGCTCTTTAACGGCAGCGGCTCACTGAGCGTGACCGGCAACACAAACAACGGTATCCACTCCGCTGACTATATCGCCTTCAGCAAGGGTAACAACATCTACGTGAAATCAACTGCCAACCACGGCATCAAAGCCAACGACGGTATCTTCATCAACGGCGGCATTCTGAATGTAGAGGTATCGGCGGAGGCTGCCAAGGGTATCAACTGCGAGGATGACATCGTCGTGAACGGCGGACGTACCACCGTGCTGACCACCGGCAACGGCACCTATGATACCGACGACCAGGAGTGCAAGGGTGCCGCAGGCATCAAGGCCGACTCGTTGTTCACCATCAACGCCGGTGAGCTGTGGCTGAAGAGCACCGGTTCGGGCGGCAAGGGTATCAACGTGGATACCGACGCCTACTTCTGCGGCGGCAGCGTGTATATCATCACCGAGGGCGGACAGTTTGCCAGCAACGGCGACACCTCATCGCCCAAGGGTATCAAGGTGGACGGCGACATCAACATCAGCGGCGGCAGGATCTGGGTACGTACCAGCGGCGAGAACGGTGAGGGTATCGAATCGAAGAGCGAGATAAACATCACAGGTGGCGAGGTGGCCTGCTATGCCTACGACGACGCCATCAACTCGAAAGGCGACATGACCATCAGCGGCGGCTATGTGTATGCCCATGGTCAGACCAACGACGGTATCGATGCCAACGGCAACTGCTATATCAAGGGCGGTACGGTGTATGCCATCGCCTCAGGCTCACCTGAAGTAGCCATTGATGCCAATACCGAGGAGGGTAAGAAGCTCTACATCAGCGGTGGCACCGTGGTAGCCATCGGCGGTCTGGAACAAGGATCCAGTCTCACCCAGGACTGCTATCAGGCTCAGTCATGGAGTAAGAACACCTGGTATGCCCTGACCATCGACAACAGCACCTTCAGCTTCAAGACACCATCGAATGGCGGTTCCGGCATCGTGGTATCAGGCAGTTCTCAGCCTACCCTAAAGTCAGGCGTCAGCGTGAGCGGCGGTACCAGCTACTTCGGCGGTCTTGCCAACGACGGCGGCACCGTGAGCGGAGGCTCAAACGTAGAGCTCTCGTCCTATACCGGCGGCGGTATGGGTGGCATGGGCGGCGGTCCTGGTTGGCATTGAAACAATATTCTCGGGATTCTTACGTTAATAGTGATGATCAGAAGATATTGGATGAAACAGTCACGACAAGAGAATATCATTTACTCGGTAGTGTGGGGCCTGCTCTTTGCAGCCCCGCTACTGAGTCTGTATGTGCGGTCTATCAGCGACGACAGCGATGCCCCGTTCCGATGGGCAGAGGTGCTGTTCGTGTGGCAGCGGTTTGCCGTCTATCTGGTGCTGTTTCTGATCCATAACTTCCTGTTGGCTCCGCTGTTCTTTGCCAGACAGGAAGGCCAGCTGAACAGGCGCGCGGCGTATTTCTCCATCATGGTGCTGATTCTGTCGGTCTTCACCTTCTATCAGTGCAGTCATCGGTCAGAGATGCGAGGACCCAAGCCACCTATGGAGCGGTTCGACCACCATGAGCCGCCACGGTTCGACAAGCCAGCACATGGCTTCGAAGACAAAGACATGCCCCGTCGGCACCGACTTGACGACGCTCCACCTCCCATCATGGGCGAGCACGACATCATGGCCATCATCCTGCTCGTGCTGATGTTTGCCGCCAACCTTGGCGTGAAGAGTTACTACCGCGGACTCGAAGACCGGAAGCGGCTGGAGCGGCTGGAGCACGAGAACCTGGAGCAGCAGCTGGAATACCTGCGCTACCAGATCAATCCCCACTTTTTCATGAACACGCTCAACAACATCCACGCGCTGGTGGATATCGATCCCGAACAGGCGAAGGAGACCATCCTGGAACTGTCGAAGATGATGCGCTTCGTGCTCTACGAGGGTAACAAACAGGGGGTGCCGCTCTCACGCGAACTCGAATTCATCCGTCACTATATGGCACTGATGCAGTTGCGCTATACCGACAAGGTGCATATCGACCTCAACCTGCCTGACGAGGTGCCCGACCGTCAGATACCCCCACTGATCCTCGTGACCTTCATCGAGAATGCCTTCAAGCACGGCGTGAGCTATCAGCACGACTCGTTCGTGGAGGTGAAGGTGACGGTGGCAAATAACGAGCTGCAGTTCACCTGCCGTAACTCCAAGGCCGACAAGCCCAACGAGGAGAAGGGCGGCGTGGGTCTCTCGAACGTGCGCAAACGGCTCAACCTGCTTTATGGCACCAGCTATGCCCTGCGCATCAACAATGCCGAAGATTATTCCGTTGAACTTAATATACCATTATCATGATACGTTGTCTTGCTATCGACGATGAGCCACTGGCTCTGAAACAACTTGTAGCCTATATCCAGAAGGTGCCCTTCCTTGAACTCGCTGCCCAGTGCGAGAGTGCACTCGAGGCCCGCAGCTTCCTTGCCAACGACACGGTGGATGTGATCTTCTGCGATATCAACATGCCCGACCTCAACGGTATGGACTTCGTGAAGTCGCTGGCTGCCCCACCCCTCGTGGTGTTTACCACCGCCTATTCGGAATATGCCGTAGAGGGATTCAAGGTGAACGCCGTTGACTATCTGTTGAAGCCCTTCGGTCTGCAGGACTTCCAGAGGGCTGCCAACCGTGTGAGAGAGCGGTTGGAGGTGAATGGTGAGAAATCAGAGGCGAGAGCTGAGAAGACAGAGTCCGTTGACAACAACCTCTTCCTAAAGACCGACTACCGTATCGTGAAAGTCAGCATCCCCGACATCCGTTATATCGAGGCGATGAGCGAATATCTGAAGGTATGGACAGAGGGCGAGAGCAAACCTATCATCACCCTGCTGTCGATGAAGAAGATGGAGGAGCGGTTGCCAGACTACTTCATGCGCATCCACCGGTCGTATATCGTCAACCTGAACAAGATACAGGAGGTGAACAAAAACCGTGTGATCCTGGATGCCGACACCTACCTGCCCATCGGCGACCTCTACAAAGAGGCTTTCCAGACCTATCTGAACACCAAATTCCTCGGGAAATAAGAAAAAAGCCACCGAGTTGCATTTTATGTGCCGTACCTTTGCAGCATGAAATCAATAAAAATGCAAAGATATGGCACATTTACATGAACACGCGAACGAGCACTGCGAGAGCTGCTCACACGAGCATCACCACGAGCATTCACTGAAAAGGCAGCTCTGGCTCATCATCGGCACTGCCGTGCTGCTGATCGGCGCCGTACTCATCGAGCACAACTTCCAACTCTCCACCTTCCAGTTGCTGCTGGTGTATCTCATACCATATTTATTAATAGGTCACGAGACGCTCCACGAGGCATGGGAAGGTATCACGAAGGGCGAGGCATTCAACGAGCATCTGCTGATGGCGGTGGCTACCATCGGTGCCCTCTGCATCGGCTTCCTTCCTGATGCCGAGACACAGTATCTGGAGGCTGTCTTCGTGATGCTCTTCTTCCAGGTAGGTGAGCTCTTCGAGGGCTATGCCGAGGGTAAGAGCCGTGACAGCATCGCCCACCTCATGGATATCCGTCCCGACGTGGCACATCTGGAGGGAAACGAGGCGGATGTGAGTCCTGAACAAGTGGCTGTGGGACAGGTGATTGTGATCCGTCCGGGCGAGAAGGTGCCGTTGGACGGTGTGGTGATTGAGGGAACCTCAGCCCTGAACACCGTGGTGCTCACCGGTGAGTCACTGCCCCGCGACGTGAATGTGGGCGACGAAGTGATCTCAGGCTGCGTGAACCTCTCCGGCGTACTCCGTGTGCGCACCACGAAAGCCTTTGGCGAGAGTACCGTCTCGAAGATCATCAACCTGGTGGAGAATGCCGGTGAACGAAAATCAAAGAGTGAGACCTTTATCGCCCGCTTTGCCCGTATCTACACACCGGTGGTGGTGTGCATGGCCATCGCCATGGCGATGGTACCGGGCTGGCTCTATCGTGCCCTGATGTTCCTGGTGGTATCCTGTCCGTGTGCCCTCGTGATCAGTGTGCCCCTCACCTTCTTCGGTGGCATCGGGGGAGCTTCGCGCAGAGGCATCCTCATCAAAGGTGCCAACTTTATGGACGTACTGGCAAAGGTGGATACCGTGGTGTTTGACAAGACGGGTACACTGACCCACGGACAGTTTGCCGTGAGTGCCGTGCATCCTGACACCTGCGACGAACACGAGCTGCTGCACCTGGCAGCCCATGTGGAGCACTTCACCACCCACCCCATCGGTGCCGCCCTGCGCGACGCCTTCCCTGACGAGGCGACCGACGGCTGTAAGATCACGGATGTTGAGGAAATTGCCGGTCACGGTATCCGAGCCCGCGTGGGTGACAAGGTGGTATGCGTGGGAAACACGAAGATGATGGATGCCATGGGTGCCAAGTGGCACGACTGCCACCATGTGGGTACGATCATCCACGTAGCCATCGACGGTGAGTATGCCGGTCATATTGTGATCAACGACCAGATCAAGCCCGACAGTGCCGATGCCATCGCACAACTACATAAGCTGGGCATCAAACGGACCGTGATGCTGACGGGCGACCGTCAGGAAGTGGCAGCGCATGTGGCCAGTGAGCTGCACCTCTCGGAGTATCACGCTGAGCTGCTGCCAGCCGACAAGGTGGCACATGTGGAGAAACTCCTGCAGACAACTACCGGTCAGTCGCACCTCGCCTTCGTGGGTGACGGCATCAACGACGCACCCGTACTCGCCCGTGCCGATGTGGGTATCGCCATGGGCGGATTAGGAAGCGACGCTGCCATCGAAGCCGCCGACGTGGTGCTGATGGACGATAAGCCCTCGAAGATTGCCCTTGCCGTGCGTATCGCAAGGCGCACGCTGTCGATAGCCCGCCAGAACGTGGTGTTCGCCATCGGCGTGAAGGTTGCCGTGCTCATCCTCGCCGCCCTCGGTATCGCCACCATGTGGCTCGCCGTGTTTGCCGACGTCGGCGTGACCGTGCTCGCCGTTCTCAACGCCATGCGGGCGCTGAGAAATGTAAAAATGTAAAAATTAAAAAATGATGAAATAATAAAAAGAATCCCCGCTGGTGGCGAGGATTCTTTTTATTAGGGGCAGACGAATTACTGCTGACTGACCTTTACATCGGTCACGGTGATAGAGCCACCGTAATTGTTGATACTCCAACAGTTCTTCTGGATACCATAGATGCGCTGTGTGTAAGCACATACATCGTTGATATACATGGTAAGCACAGAATTATCGGTGTAGATGTCGATGTTATAGACATTGTCGGTTGGGCGGGCAAACCAGTAGCCGTCAGCAGCCTCGATGAAGCCCTTACCTTCTTCACCCTCCTGTTCAAAGTTCACCTTGCGGTTGTTATCATCCTCAGGATTTACCACCATGGTATAGTACTTCTTTGAATCGGAACCACGAACGAACGAAATGCCGAACTTATCCCAGTTATTAGAAGTATTTACAGTGAACGAGATGTGGTTGGCAACACCAAGGCGGTTGTAGAGCACATAAGCGCCATCGCCACTCAACGTACCATTGCTATATCCGTTAGAATCCATTACCTTTGGCTCAACAGTCTTATTATACTTCTCTGCCAATGCAGGCACAGCGCCAAGCGTGAGCGTACCGTCAGCATGCTGAATAATCTTGTGGCAAACCAAAGCACCACTCCAATTGGGCTCATTGCCGTCGCCAGCACCTACGTTGGTATTCTTCTCATGGATGTCAGCACCTGAGCGGAACGGACACCAGCCCCAGATGTAACGGTCAGTACCGTTAGAGGCAGTCTTGGCAGCATAGAACGAGCGAGTGTCGAGAACACCCTCATGACCATCAGGTGCCCACTTCGGACCATCATTCAAACAGTTCTTCAGTTCTTCATAGGTAGAAGCAACCATATACTTCACCTTACGGCTCCAGCTGGCGCGATAGCTCTCACTGAATACGATGTACCAATAATCGCCCATCTTGAAGATGTCAGGGCACTCCAGCATACGGTCCCAGATCATCTTGATACGACCAACGTGCTCCCAGTTTTTCAGGTCGCTTGACTTGAACTCAGCAAACACAGGATCACCACCATGCTCAGGATAGGTAGAAATGACCATATGGTACATGTTGTCGTCGGCAACAAAGATCTGCGGATCGCGGAAGTCGTTGGCAGAATAGCCAAAGTCGGTGCCGTAGAGTGTCCACAATTCGTCCTTGGTCCAATTCTTAAAGTCGGTTGATGTAGCACGCATCACCACCTCACGGTTCTTGCAATTGCCGTTATGACCTGTATAATAGATATAATATGTACCATCTTTCTCATAGGCACAGCCAGTACCAAGAGCGGCATCCTGCTCATAATCGTTACCACCATATGGCAGCAACTCGCCTAGCGACTCATAGTTGGCACCATCCTTAGTTGTTACAGCCCAGATGGGGTGGAAACGGAAGGGCATGTTATTGATGTACTCCTGAAGGTAAAGCACCTTGAACAGACCATCCTTCTGATCGTAGTAAGGCATGGGGTCGCCAACGCGTCCGTCATAAGGCATATAATATGTGCCAAAATCTGGTGCATCTGTAGAAGCGAAGAATGTGGTAGTGCCTTCCCAATCCTTAGAAGGGTCTCCGCTGAACTTTTCGTCGCTGCACGCCGTCAGCGCAGAGGCTGACAGCATGAATGCGAATACTGAATATATCATTGTCTTCATAAACTATCTATTTTACAAATTATCTATTTTTCCAATTCTACTTCGTCAAGTAATCGAATGCATTGAGCAGGATGGCTCCCATGTTGTCGTGGTAGTACGACTCATAAGGTGTGGGCGAGTTCCAATCGAAGAGTCCAGAACCGAGGCAGATGACACCACCCTTACCAAACTCACCGTTAGCACCCTTCAGTTCCCATGATGACACGCTGTTGTCGCCACCCAGTGCGCGACCGCCAGTCTTAGCCTCAACAGCATCCTTACCATCCTGATAGGTATCCCAGAATCCATACTGCGATGTGGTGTTACAGATGGTGTAATCCTTATCGAGCGTATAGACAGCGTTATCGGCTGCACCTGGATAGGTCTTGAGGTTCTTCCACAACGGGTGTGTGATGTCGTAAGCATAGAAGTGCCAAGGATCATCGCCCATCTGGTCGGAGCCTTCGCCGCCTCCGCCACCCCAGACATTGTTGGGATAAGCATCCTCAGGCATAGCGCCCAGGGCTATAGCGTAATTCACAGCCGAACGTCCGAGTACGAAGCCGACACCATTCTGCCAGAGCTCCTTCATCTTCGGCAGTGCTGTCATAGCACCCTGTTCAGCCTCAACAAAGCCATTATAATTACCGTAAGATGAGCAATGACGATGGAAGAATACGAGCTTACACTTCTCCAGCGAGATATTACCACTGGCAATATCGTTCCATGAAGCATATGCCGCACTCTCGATATTACCCGTGAGCCACTTGGCTGCAGCCTTCTCCTCATCATTCAGCAGTTCAATATTTTCTGCTTCGCCAACAAAGATAGCTACAGGATCAGATATCATCGTTACATATACAGTATAGACTGATGTAGCTGTATTATCATTCAGGGTAATCTGGAAAGGCTCTGTGAAGTTACCCTTCGTACCACTGGCTGGCGAGCAGATAGCATCTTCGCTATGCTCAACCTCAAAGGTGGCATTGGTCAGATCAATACCACTATTACCCATGACACTGACGCTGACAGTCTTATCCTGCTGGTTGATGGCACCTCTTACACCTTCCAGAATGAAGTTCTTCATCAGTGCCTCATCATTACGTACGCTTACCTGGTAGTCCAGCACCAAGTCACCATTTGAGATATGCAAGGTACGATCGGCATCGAAATTGATGTGATCGCCTACATTCATACTTGACTGAGCACCTGGAGAAACTGTAATACCGGTAACTTCCATGTCTCTTTTCTGGTCAAAGTCAACAGGAACTTTCACCTTCACCAGTCGTTTCTCTGTGTTGATGATGCCTTCATACTGTCCGTTCAGCACGAACTTCTCAACAAGGCATGAACCGCTCACGTCGATACTGCCCGTATGATCCTTGCTGCAGGCAGCTAACCCGCATATTACGCATAATGCGCAGATAATGCTATATATCGTTTTCATAACTTCAATTTTTACATTTTTACATTTTTACATTTTGCATTACCACTCTCCGCAGTTCTGCGTGTAGTGTCCGTTTGATGCAGCCATCTGCTCCCAAGGAATAGGAAGGTACTCATTCTTGTTGGCAGTAAACTGTGCACCATCAAGGAAGTTCATCTTCTCACTCTCTGTGGTATAGAATCTATTCAGCACAGTGGCAGCATCGCCCCAACGTACGAGGTCGAAGAAACGCTCACTCTCCAAAGCCAGCTCCAGACGACGTTCCATCTTAATAATCTTCATGGTCTCCTCTTTTGAGTATGAACCATTGTACTTACCCACAGCATAGTGAACATTGTATTTGTTTGGATAGCCAGATACTGCACTACTGGTTGCCAACTTGGCAGCGCGGTCACGAATTTGATTCACCAGTGCAATAGCCTCTGATGCCTGTCCCAGCTGAGCCAGAGCCTCAGCACGCATCAGCAGCACATCGGCAAAGCGGAATACGATACGGTTCATCGAACTGGCCCATTGTGAGTCGCACAGGAACAGATAGATGTCTGTCAGTGCTGGGTCAACATTCTGCTTCAGTGATACCAAGTATCCGAATGCACCACCAGAACGGCTCCATGCATTAGTCTCACTGATCATAAAGTTGGTGTTATACATATAAGGGGTACCTGGAACACCTACGGTCTCGAACAGACGGGGATCGACAGTTTGGTTTGAACCTACTGTGTAATCGACATCATTAAAATTGTCGAGCATAGGCAGGCCATCGCTATTGGTACGATAGGCGTTTACCAGATTATGAGACGGCTTGTAGAAATCACAACCTGAATCGTGTACCTTAGGAATACATGGTACAATCAGACGGTTGGAGAAATTCAGGTTACCATATACGGTACCATCGTTCTTAGAGTACTGGATAGCCCAGATACTCTCCTTACCATTCTCGTACTGCTCCTCAGGACGGAAGTTAGGGAGGTATTGGTATATTCAACCACCTTCTGCAAGTCGGCGTCGCTGATGCTTGTTACCTGATTGCTGTTGGCATCATCCTGATGGTATGCCTTATAGAGATATACTTTAGCAAGGAATGCTGCGCATGCAGCCTTTGTTGGACGGCCTTTTTCTACCTGTGTGACAGGAAGCACAGCATAGGCATCCTCCAGATCGTTGATGATCTGCTGCCAGCCTTCATCGTTAGAATATTCTGTGTTCGAGAGGTTGTTATAGTCATCCTCTGTCATGTTTGGCTTGTTCACGAAAGGAATCTTCTTGAACAGGCGCTTCAGCTGGAAGTGACCATAGGCACGCAGGAACTTCATCTCGGCTGTACGCTGTATGATGGTATTGTTGTTCTGATCAGCACTTGCCAGGACATCGAGCGACAGGTTAACACGGCTCAGATAATTATAGAAACGTGTCCAGATAGAGCTGAACGGCCAGTCGGTAGTCATCACGCCAACGCTCTTTTCCAAGCGGTGGAAAGGTTCACCATCAGAGAAGTCAGAACCGCCTACGTAAGCATCGTCAGAGCGGGTATCATAGTTCCAGAGTGAGAATGAAGCATTCATGTCTTCAATCGTTACCAGTCCGGCATATGCTGAGATCAGCAAGTTATCTATATATTCAGGACTCTTCACCTCATCCTGAGTCAGCGTAGCCTGCGGCACCTGTTCATTCAGGAAATGTGAGCAGCCTGTAGCTAAAGGTAAAAGGGCAAGAAGGTAAAAGGGTAAAACCGCTTTAGCCAAGTTCCTTACCTTATTGAATATTATATTTGTCTTCATAATCGTTTTATTTACTTATTTCTATTTCTACTTTTTACCTTTTAAAACGAGACATTCACACCGAATGTGAGATTGAGTGGAATAGGATAGTTGAATCCAGGATTCTCAGGATCTACACCTGTAAACTTGTTGCTCTTGATAGTAATCAGGTTCTGAGCCGAAGCATAGAGACGAATACGATCCAAATGCAGTTTATTGACCACCTGCTTCGGCATATTATAGCCTATCTGGATAGTACGTAATTTAGCGTATGAACCATTCTCAATATAATAAGAAGATACACGGCCTTCGTTGTTAGTATCCGATGTGGTGAGTGCAGGAATATTGCTATCGGGGTTAGATGGACTCCACGCATCGAGCAAGCGAACACCCTTGTTCAGGTAAGGAACATTAATGGCAGAGTTTGCCCAGAAGTCTGTCTGAGACTTATAACCTCTGCAATCTACGTCAACGCCCTGAACGCCCTGCCAGAACATGGTCAGATCCCAATCCTTGTACTGCAGATAGATATTGAGACCCCATGTAAAGTCGGGTGTCGGATCATAGATCCAATCCTGATCTTCCTCGGTAATGCGCCCATCACCGTTCAGATCCTTATAGCGGATGCGGCCTAATCCTGCGCCTTCTTGTACAGCATGGTTGTCGATCTCATCCTGGCTCTTGAAGATACCATCATAGATGTAACCCACTTGTGAGAACATGGCATGCCCCACAACGCTCTTCACACCGTTACCACCATAAGTACCTTTGGCTGCTACCGTCTCTGGCAGTTTGGTGATTTCGTTACTATACTTACTGATGTTTCCGTTGATATCCCATGAGAAGCCGTTAGGCAGAGCATGACGATAGCCTACGGTGAATTCCCAACCATTGTTCTTTACCTCACCGGCATTGATCCACTGGACAGCGCCTTCGCCCATAGCTGCAATACCATCCATCAGCAAGAGGATGTCCTTGGTCTTCTTATTATACCAATCGAAGCTGCCATAGATCTCGTTTCCTAAGATACCGAAGTCAAGACCAATATTATGCTGTGTAGTGGTCTCCCACTTAATATCATCATTACCACGCTGGTTGCGCACATAGCCGTTAGGAAGGTCGTAACCACCATTTGTACCATTGATATCGTAAGAAGTACCTGCCTGTCCGCTTCCCCAAAGACCAGTGGAGATCACTGCCTTGTAAAGCGTATAGCGTGCTGTGTTTGAGATTTCCTGGTTACCAGTCTGTCCCCAAGAGTAACGCAGCTTCAGGTTGTCAAGCCAACCCTTTGTACCCTCCATAAATTTCTCTTGTGAGATACGCCAACCTGCACTGACTGAGGGGAATGTACCATACTGCTTGTTAGAACCGAAGCGGCTTGAGCCATCACGACGAATGGTAAAAGAAGCCAAGTACTTGTCGTCATAAGTATAGTTGATCTTACCGAAGAAAGAAACCAATGAGAAGCCTTCTCCGAAGCCATCTGCCAGTTGACGGCCTGCGCCAGCTGACGGCCACATATAGTCAGTATTCAGAATAGCAAGCTCATAACGCTTGGAACTATACATCTTATAGTCCTGACGGTTCACCTCGGTACCGATCATGGCATCACCACGATGCTTGCCGATCTCCAGATTATAGGTTGCAATGGCATTCCACATCCAACGCATGTTGTGCTCCTGCTTACCCTCTACAGCACTGTCAGTACGCATCACCTTACCATTAGGAATGGGATAAGTAAAGAAACGCTGTTCCTTCTGCGTGTAGTCCATACCGAGTGTAGTACGAATCATGAAGTTCTTGAATGGTGTAATGGTGAGGTGTACATCACCGAACATACGCCACTGGGTATATTCGTTGTCTTTTGCATTAGAAATCATGCTCAACGGATTCTCACGTTCTGAGTAAGCACCAAGAGCCTGCGCATATTTGCCATTCTCTGCATAAATGGGGAAGTTAGGATTGAACTCCAACGCGTGCTCCAGCACACCACCAGGTGCGTCGACACCCTTCGTACGATTGACAGTGAAGTTCTCACCAATAACCAAAATATCCTTGAGAAGTTTGTAATCTGCATTAGCACGAGCTGACAGGCGATTGAAGTAAGTGTCCTTGATAGTACCCTGATTGTTGTAGTAACCCATAGAGAAGAATGCAGAACCCTTCTCAGAGCCATTGCTGACAGACAGATTATACTGCTGTACAACACCTGTGCGTGTAATCTCTTTAAACCAGTCGGTATCACCTGCACGTACAGAAGCATTTTCATCCAGGTACATGTTCATGGTCATTCCGTTCAGAACAGGATTACCCTTTGCGTCGTAGCTCCAGTCGTAGTTATAGCCTAGGTTATTATTACTGGGGTTCAGACCATCGTTGACACTTGCCTGCCAGTAGGCCTTACCCCACTCGCTGGCATTCATCGTCTCAATCTTATTGGTATAGAAAGAAGCGGCAATACTTCCGTCGAAGTTAACCTTTATCTTACCATCCTTACCTTTCTTTGTGGTGATGATGATCACACCGTTAGCAGCTCGTGAGCCATAGATGCTTGCTGAAGCGGCATCCTTCAGGACCTGGATGCTCTCGATATCGTTACCATTCAGCTCATGCATACCAGCCTTGGTGGGCACACCGTCGCACCAGAGGGATTACCGTCGGCTGTGATGTTCATGCCTGGCACACGTCCCTGCAGCGCTTTCATCGGGTTGTTTTCGTTCTGCTTAGCCATCTCGTCAACGCTTACCGTTGAGATAGCACCAGTCAGATCGGCCTTGCGCTGGGTGGTATAACCAGTCACGACCACCTCTTGGAGCACCTCTGCGTCATCAACCATCGTGACATTCATGCCCTGTTTTGCCGGCACTTCTGCTGTCTGGTAACCGATGTAAGTGAAAACGAGGATGGCCCCCTCTTGAACTTTGATTGTGAAGTTTCCGTCGAAGTCGGTGATTGTTCCGTTCGAGGTTCCCTTCTCCATCACTGTGGCACCGATAATCGTCTCGCCTTTTGCGTCAACGACGGTACCTTTGATCTCCGTCTGCGCGTACATAATTGTACTGACAGACAGGAGAACAAAACTCAGAAAAAGTTTCTTTAGTTTTTCCATTGTCGAATTTTAATAAAGTTAGTACTGTTGTGAATTTATAATTTTGCCGCAAAAGTACCACAATATTATGCATATGGATAGTAAAAATCGTTCAGAACCTCGCAAAAATGTTTCATGAAACAATCGTTGACTATTATGTCAAAAACGTCAACTTCCCTTTATATAAAGGAAAAGAGCGGATGTTACTCCGCTCTTAACTCTGTTGGATACTTACCAAACTGCTTTTTAAAGCATGTCGAGAAATAACCCGGGGTGCCAAAGCCTACCTCGTATGCTATTTCCGCAACCGTCTTCGTGGTTGATGCCAACAATGCGTAAGCCTGTTGCAATCTCATCTGCCGTAACAGTTCCACAGGTGTCTGACCTGTTATGGCCTTCACTTTCCTGTAGAGCTGTACCCGACTCAGTCCCATCTCCTCACCAAGATCATCCATCTTCAGATTGGGATTTGACATATTCTTGAGGATAGCCTCATTCAGCTGTTCAGCAAACAACATATCCTGACTCTTGGGAGCAGGCATCTCTTCTGTAGGTGTCACGAATATCTCGTGAAGGCGTCGGTTGCTGGCATCGGTATAGAACAGTGTCTGCTCCACATTCATGTTCTGACGCTTCCGTATATTCTTCTTCGTCAACCGCAATGCAAACAGTATCATGATAATAGCCAAGATCAGAACTGCTATAGTCACAAAACTGCCGATAAGCACCTTATGCTGTGTGTCGTAAAGCACCATTGAGTCCTCCAGCTTGTCGTGAATAGTCACCAAATCATCATTCTGCTTCATCAGCTCTGAAGCCTCTGTTATGACCAGATCTACATTGTCGGGCGTGACAACAAAACCCAGTAACGGGTTTTCGCGCTCATAAGGCCTACCCGTCAAAATATCCTTAATACGGCCCTCAACATCCTGCTCTACTACGGCTTTATAAACTCCCGTTGCCATACCGTCGTTATGACAGAACACAAAGGTGTTGTCCAACTGGCTGGCATCAGACCGCCGGAGCGAGTCAATCAATTGAGTGACGATATTGCAGGATGCGTCACTCGACCAATCGCTAATCCGACAGACATACTCCACCTCTGGTAAAGCCTTCATTGCGGATTCAAAACCACGGTGACGCTCAAGGGCAGGTGTACTGCTCAACAATCCTGTAATCTCTACCACCAATGGTTTCTTGCCTTTCGGTTGATTCCTGCCTCTGACCATTGAGGCAATATATTGGCCCACGATATAACCAGCCTCAACATTATTGCCACCAATGAAAGCTGTATAGTCTGCACTGGTTTTGCGATCAAAGCTGACAACAGGAATACCCGCCTTAAGCACCCGAGCTATGGCTTCATTGATAATCTGTACATCCTCATAGGGAGCAACCACCATCAGGTCAATGTCCGTCTGAGCCAGACTATCTATCAGATGAGCCTGCAAATCAGGGTCATCAACCGAATTAGCAATGCTAACCTTGACATCATGTTCGTATAAATGCTGGGCAGCGAGCATCTCTTGGTTCACTTTTTCACGCCATGGTCCTTTAGAGCACTGTGCCACCCCAATCTTATATACCTTCTTTTCAGTACATGAAGCCAATAGCAGCACCAGCGACAATACATATAATAAGGTACGCAAACTTTTCATACTCTCTATTTTCATTTGGTTGGATTCTATTTCATTGAATCGTCTCATTTTGCGCTGCAAAAATACAAATTATTTCTTAAAAGAGATACAAATTCCGTTTTTTTTCGTATCTTTGCAACCAAAACCGTCAACCTATCATTATTGTCCAGAGATATGAAGCGAATTATCCTATGCATGACCATCCTGATTAGCCAGTTGCTTCTGACTGCAGAGGCACAGGCTGTCAACTATAAAGATAAGGACACTACCGCTGCCCGACTCTCCGTTGAATTCCGACGGCTATACATTGACGGCAACGAGAAAAAGCTCAATGCCAAGGCCCAGGAGCTACTCGACTATATCAAGTCACAGCCAGAATTCGATCATCACCTGTATTACTCAACCCTCATCGACGTGGTGTCGTTCGACATGAACAACGGCCACTACTACCGCGCCATGCAGAAGGCCCGCAAGTTGGTGGCTGAGATGAAAGAGAAGCAACACACCGAGGAATACTATAACGCCAGCTACCTGATGGCGATCATCTACTGGTATCGCAACAACATCCCCATCGCCTCGAAATACTTCGACCAGGCCATCAAGGAGGTGCCGAAGGAGAACAAGATCGATCTGGCATCCATCTATACCGACTATGCCAACATGATGACCGACGAGGATCCAAAGAAGGCTATGGAGCTGGTGAACAAAGCACTGGAGCAGAGCGGTGCCAACAGCTACCGACTGACCTATGCCCTAACGATGAAAGGAGTGATTGCCTTTGCCCAGCGCGACGGGACCACCGTGCTCAACTGTTATCGCGAGTACCTCGACCTGAAAAGCAAGAACAAGCCGGATCAGATCTGCGACATGTATGAGAAGCATCTGACACTGGCAGCACAAACGGTGAACGGATATGCCGCAGAAGCGATGGAAGAGAGCAATAAGGACTTAGACAATACCGACCGCTATGCCATCCAACTGTCGATCTGCGACTATATCGGTGACAAGGCAAAGGCTTATGAGATACTGAAGAAACTGACAAAGGAGGAGGAGATGCTGAACAACCTGATCATGGAGGACGACATCAACGAGATGAACTCCGACCTGCAGGTGGTGGAAGCGAAACGCGAGCTGGGTCGCAACTGGATTATCTTCCTCGTAGTGCTCATTGTGCTGTCGATGATCATCATCGCCTGCCTGATCGTCATCGCCGTGAGCCGCCGCCATTCGCTTCAGAGAATGCGCCAGCACAATGCCGAGTTGACCGTTGCCAAGATACGTGCCCAGGAGAGCGACCGCATGAAGTCGATCTTCATCCGCCAAGTGAGCCATGAGATACGCACCCCGCTGAACATCATTACAGGCTTCACTCAGGTGCTCAACACTCCAGATTATGAGCCTTCAGAGGAGGATCGCAAGGATATGATGAAGCGCATCTCGGAAAACACCGAACAGATTACGCTCATCGTCAATGAGCTATTGGAAATGTCAGAAATGGAGAGTATGACTGTAATCGAGCTTAGCGACGAGACCACAGTCAGTGACCTGTGCCAGAAGGCAATCGCAGCTAGTAACATCGAGCCAACGCCGCCAGTGGACTTTAAGCTTCAGAACGAAGTGCCCGATACCTGTCCGATCAAGACGAACACCACCAGTGTGGTAAAGATTTTAAAGAATCTGTTGCAGAATGCCGTCAAGTTCACCAATGAGGGCCATATCACTCTGAAAGTGTCCCACGACGAGTCAAAGGGCCAAATCAGTTTTGCCGTCATCGATACCGGTATTGGCATACCAGAAGAGGCACGCGAACGCATCTTTGAGCGCTTTGAGAAAGTGGATAGCTTTAAGGAAGGTATCGGACTCGGTCTGTGCGTATCACGCGCACTTGCCCGCCGCATGGGGGGCGATGTCATCCTCGAAGGAACCGGAAGTCATGGCAGCACCTTCGTGCTCACCATCCCCGTTGCATAGCCTCAAGGTTTCATGAACACAAAATAGACGGCTGCCACCAAGCAGAGGGCTGCTGCAGCATGGTTCCAGTGGAGTTCTTCGTGCTGAAAGGCAAAGTTAGCGATCAGGGCAAACACCACCAGTGAGATACACTCCTGAATCACCTTCAGCTGTACGAGATTGAACGGTCCGCCGTTATCCACAAAGCCGATGCGGTTGGCCGGCACCTGACAGCAATACTCGAAGAAGGCGATCGCCCATGAGAAGGCGATAACCAGATACAGGGGCCAGTTGGTGGAGATGCCTGACTGCTGCAGGCGCAGATGTCCATACCACGCAAACGTCATAAACACATTGCTCAGAATGAGCAGCAAGATTGTATATACACCATTCATCATAACGACAAGCAATTCTAAAAACGGCTGCAAAGGTACGATTAAATGAGAAGAAAACCAAATATGAGAACGATTTTATTATCAATTATCTGTATGATGGCACTGGGCACATGTCTGGC
>CADCFA010000017.1:0-1023 GCA_902800595.1 uncultured Prevotellaceae bacterium
CCAGTTGGATAAGATTGCCGATGAGTTCATCAGAGATCATGGTGCAATTCCGACATTCAAGGGTTTCCCCAATCCATATGGAGGGCCGTTTCCTGCCAGCATCTGCACATCGGTTAACGATGTTGTGGTCCATGGTGTTCCTAATGATACGACTATCCTCAAGGATGGTGACATTATCTCTGTAGATTGTGGGACACTTTTGAACGGCTTTAATGGTGACTCATGCTATACCTTTTGTGTGGGTGAGGTCTCCGACGAGGTGAAGCAACTGCTTAAGACCACTAAGGAGTCTCTCTACCTGGGAATTGAGAATGCTGTAGCCGGCAAACATCTGGGCGACATTAGCAGTGCTGTACAGGATCATTGCGAGGCACAGGGATATGGTGTGGTACGCGAACTGACTGGTCATGGTATCGGCAGGGAGATGCACGAGGATCCACAGGTGCCAAACTATGGCCGCAGGGGAAACGGCGTTATGCTGAAGGCCAGTATGTGTATAGCTATTGAGCCAATGATTACCATGGGTAACCGTGCTATTTGGCTTGATGAGGATCGCTGGACCATTCGTACGCGTGATGGTAAACCCGCAGCTCATTTTGAGCATACGATTGCCATTCGTAAGGGAAAGGCCGAAATTTTGTCTTCTTTTGAAGAGGTAGAGCAGTTAGAAGGAAATATATATTAAAGTTATATGGCAAAACAATCCGCTATTGAGCAGGACGGAACAATCGTCGAATCACTTTCGAATGCGATGTTCCGAGTAGAACTTGAAAATGGAGTTCAGATTATTGCGCATATCTCCGGTAAGATGAGAATGCACTATATCAAGATCCTCCCAGGTGACAAGGTTAAGGTTGAAATGAGCCCTTATGACCTTACTAAAGGAAGAATTGTATTCAGATACAAATAAACAAAAGGAACAATTATGAAGACAAGAGCATCGTTGAAAAAACGTACCCCAGACTGCAAGATTGTACGTCGTAAGGGTCGTCTGTTCGTAATCAACAAGAAGAACCCTAAGTA
>CADCFA010000017.1:1047-39208 GCA_902800595.1 uncultured Prevotellaceae bacterium
TTTGCCCCAGAATAAGCGTGGCGAAATCGCATTGACCTATATCTATGGTATTGGTCGAAGTAGTTCAGCAAAGATATTGGATAAGGCAGGTGTCAGCCGTGACCTGAAGGTCAGCGAATGGAGTGACGACCAGGCAGCCAAAATCCGTGAAATCATCGGCGCTGAATTCAAAGTTGAAGGTGATCTCCGTAGTGAGATCCAGTTGAATATCAAGCGACTGATGGATATTGGTTGCTATCGTGGTGTCCGTCATCGTAATGGTCTTCCTGTTCGCGGTCAGAGCACAAAGAACAATGCTCGTACTCGTAAGGGAAAGAAGAAGACTGTTGCTAATAAGAAGAAGGCTACGAAGTAATTCTAAGTTGAACAATTAAAGGATTTAAGAATTATGGCAAAGAAAACAGTCACTTCAAAGAAAAGAAACGTGAGAGTGAACGCTATTGGTCAGCTCCACGTACACAGTTCTTTTAATAATATTATTGTATCACTGGCTAACGACGAGGGTCAGATCATCTCTTGGTCATCAGCCGGTAAGATGGGCTTCCGTGGCTCAAAGAAGAATACGCCGTATGCTGCTCAGATGGCAGCAGAGGATTGCGCAAAGGTTGCTTACGACCTTGGTCTGCGCAAGGTGAAGGCCTATGTAAAGGGTCCAGGTAACGGACGTGAGTCTGCTATCCGTGCCGTACATGGTGCAGGTATCGAGGTTATGGAGATTGTAGATGTTACTCCGCTGCCACACAACGGATGTCGTCCTCCAAAGCGTCGTCGCGTATAATAGAAACAAAATAGAAATTATCTTTTAATAATTATGGCAAGATATTTAGGACCGAAATCAAAAATTGCGCGTCGTTTTGGTGAACCCATCTTCGGCGCAGACAAAGTTTTGTCTAGGAGAAACTTCCCTCCTGGACAGCATGGCAATAACCGTCGTCGTAAGATGTCGGAGTATGCTGTCATGTTGGCAGAGAAGCAGAAGGCTAAGTATACTTATGGTGTACTTGAGCGCCAGTTCCGTAATATGTTTGAGAAGGCTGCAAAGGCCGAGGGTATCACTGGTGAGGTGCTCCTCCAGTTGCTGGAGAGCCGACTCGACAATGTGGTGTTCCGTCTGGGCATTGCTCCTACTCGTGCTGCTGCCCGTCAGCTTGTTGGCCACAAGCATATCACTGTTGACGGTAAGGTAGTAAACATTCCTTCTTTCCAAGTTAAGCCTGGTATGGTGGTAGCTGTTCGTGAGAAGTCAAAGTCTCTCGAGGTTATTGAGGCCGCCCTTGCTGGTTTCAACCACAGTAAGTACCCCTGGATCGAGTGGGATGAGAACGTTAAGGGCGGTAAGTTCCTGCACATGCCGGAGCGTACTGACATCCCAGAGAATATTAAGGAGCAGTTAATCGTTGAGTTGTACTCTAAGAACTAAAATCATTTAAATTAATGGCGATATTAGCATTTCAAAAACCCGATAAAGTCGTAATGTTGGAGGCCATTCGAATTTCGTCCCTTGGAGCCTGGCTTTGGTGTGACCATTGGTAACGCTCTGCGCCGCATTCTTCTTTCATCGCTTGAAGGCTATGCTATCAACACCATCCGTATTGCTGGTGTGGAGCATGAGTTCTCTTCTGTGCCTGGTGTAAAGGAAGACGTGACCAACATTATCTTGAACCTGAAACAAGTACGGTTCAAGCAAGTAGTAGAAGAATTCGAGAACGAGAAAGTCAGTATCACGGTTGAGAATTCTACAGAATTCAAAGCTTCTGATATAGGCAAGCATCTGACTGGATTTGAGGTGCTGAATCCCGATTTGGTGATTTGTCATTTAGATTCCAAAGCATCGATGCAGATTGATCTTACAATCAACAAAGGGCGTGGATATGTACCCGCTGATGAGAATCGCGAGTTCTGCACTGATGTGAATGTAATAGCAATCGATTCTATTTATACTCCGATTCGTAACGTGAAGTACGCTGTTGAGCCATATCGTGTTGAGCAGAAGACCGACTATGACAAGCTCGTGCTTGAAGTTACAACGGATGGTTCCATTCACCCGAAGGACGCACTGAAAGAGGCCGCTAAGATCCTTATCTACCACTTCATGCTGTTCTCTGACGAGAAGATTACCCTTGAGGCATCTGAGGCAGAGGGCAATCAGGAGTTTGATGAGGAGGTTCTGCACATGCGTCAGTTGCTCAAGACGCGTCTCGTTGACATGAACCTTTCTGTTCGTGCTCTCAACTGCTTGAAGGCAGCTGATGTCGAGACTCTTGGCGACTTGGTACAGTACAATAAGACTGACCTCTTGAAGTTCCGTAACTTTGGTAAGAAATCGCTCACCGAGCTTGATGATTTGCTCGAGAGTCTGAATCTGTCGTTTGGAACCGATATTTCCAAGTATAAACTGGACAGGGAGTAACTGTAAGTCACAAGCTTATAAGACTCAACGCCCAATAAAAGTAAAAAACAAAAATGAGACATAATAAGAAATTCAATCATCTCGGTCGTACTGCATCTCACCGCAGTGCCATGCTTGCTAACATGGCCATCTCGCTGATCATGCACAAAAGAATCACTACGACCGTAGCAAAGGCAAAGGCCCTGAAGAAGTATGTAGAGCCCCTGATCACCAAGTCAAAGGAGGATTCTACTAACTCTCGTCGTGTAGTATTTAGCTACCTGCAGAACAAGGAAGCTATCAAGGAACTCTTCTCTACAGTAAGTGAGAAGGTTGGCGATCGTCCCGGTGGATACACCCGTATCATCAAGCTCGGAATTCGTCAGGGTGATGCTGCACAGGTTTGCTTCATCGAGCTCGTTGACTTTGATCCAGAAATGGCAAAGGACACCAAGAAGAAGTCAACCCGTCGTTCTCGCAAGTCTGCTCCTAAGGCAGAGGCAGCTGCTCCTGCAGCTGAGGAGGCAAAGGCAGAGGCTCCCGTTGAGGAGGCTCCCGCAAAAGAGGCTCCTGCTGAAGAGGCAAAGGCTGAATAAGCAACAGACAATGATCGATAATGAAAGTCTGCATCTATCAGGATGCGGACTTTTTTGCTTTTAGGGTTTCCCCTATCTATTTTTGGGGGAATTCCCCTTGGATGTTTGAGAAGATATGTCTATCTTTGCATCGTGAACAATTAAATATTGACGGTTATGAAGAAGTTTTGTTTACTTTCAGTAAGTGCACTCCTGTTGCTGTCCAGTTGTGGAACTTATACAGGTACTGGTGCCTATGCAGGGGGAATGTTTGGCTCTATCATCGGCTCTGCAATTGGCGGAATCTCTGGTGGGCGTCACGGCAGTAATGTCGGAACGCTGATTGGAATGGCTGGTGGTGCTGCTGTAGGTGCTGCAGTGGGTGCTGCTGCCGACAATGCTCAGCAACGCAAATATGAAGAGTATAGAGCAGAGCGCGAGCAGCAGATAGAGAGCCGTCAGCGCAACTATGGCGGTCACGTGCAGTCGCAGGGACGCTATGATGATCAAGCAGACAGCGGATATGATCCGACTGGTAGCGGTGACGACAGACTATATGGTTTCGGCGAAGACCTTGGCACAGCTCCTGCTTTGAAAAACGATAAGTTGGCAGATATTGAAATCCGAAATGCCAGGATCGTAGATGCCAGCCGTGATGGCGAGTTGGCTCGTGGTGAAGAGGCACGAATGATTTTCGAAGTTTACAATAACTCTTCTGAGCCAGCTTACAATGTGCAACCTTCGGTATCAGAGGTGACAGGCAATAAGCATATCCGCATCTCAGAGAATGTGCTGGTGGAGTGTATTCGTCCGGGTAAGGGCATCCGATATACAGCAGTCATCAAAGCTGACAATCGTCTAAAGGATGGCGAGGCAGTTATCAAGATTGGTGTTTTCCAAGGGAATAAGGAAATCACTTCGCAAGCGCAGGAGTTCGTCATTAAGACAAGTAAGCGATAGAGTCATCTATCGCTTACTTCGTTTCTTGTTATGTTCACTTAGGATTTTCCAGATAGGTTTGTTATCAGGACCATCGTTGATTCCGATGTCAAACTCGGGTAAATGCGATACATCTGCAGGCTTAAAGGGGATAATAGTCGTGTCCCACAGCTCTACCACGACAGGTGCAATACCTTGTGCAATAATTCCTAGCTCCTGCGCTGCCTTGACAGAGAGGTCGATAATACGGCCCCTGACGTAAGGTCCTCGGTCTGTAACCCTGACGATGACACTGCGCCCATTAGCTGGATTTGTTACCTTGAGTTGTGTACCAAAAGGGTAGGTGCGATGGGCACAGGTCAGTGAGTCATGATGCAACCGTTCGCCACTGGCAGTTCTTCGTCCTGTGAACTTCTTGGAGTAGAAGGATGCCTTACCCTCCTCCGTCTGAGCATTTATTTGAGAGGAGAGAGGTGAGAGGGGAGAGGTGAGAGAATACACCCAAGGCGAGAACAAAGCAATTATTAGCGCTATTGTCCTTTGTCTCCATCTGTGATGGCTTAGCCTCTTATGTAGTCTCCAGCCTCTTACCACTTACTTGTTTTTTACTTCTAAATTACACCACTCCCTGGGCCATCATGGCGTTAGCCACCTTCATGAAGCCAGCTACGTTAGCACCCTTTACATAGTTCACGTAGCCATCTTCCTTACCGTACTTGACGCACTGACCATGAATGTTCGACATAATCTGATGCAGACGCTCATCCACTTCCTTGCTGCTCCATGCAAGACGCATAGAGTTCTGTGTCATCTCCAGACCGGAAGTAGCCACACCACCCGCATTGACAGCCTTACCTGGTGCAAAGAGCTGCTTGGCAGCAATAAACTTATTCACTGCTTCAGCTGTACAACCCATGTTAGATACTTCTGCCACGCACAATGGTTTGTTAGCCAAGATAGCATCAGCATCAGCACCATTCAGCTCATTCTGGGTAGCACAAGGCAGATAGATGTCAGCCTTCTGCTCCCAAGGTTTCTTATCAGCAAAGAAGGTAGCACCGTCAAACTCTTCCTCATAGGGCTGGCATACATCGTTGCCAGAGGCGCGTAGTTCAAGCATATACTCAATCTTCTCTGCGTCGAGCCCGGCAGGATCGTAGATATATCCGTCAGGTCCACTGATCGTGATGACCTTAGCGCCAAGTTCTGTAGCTTTCTTGGCAGCACCCCATGCCACATTGCCGAAACCTGAGAGTGCAATGGTCTTACCCTTGATGTCAAGTCCATGCTCTTCCATCATCTGATGCACAAAGTAGAGGGCACCGTAACCTGTGGCTTCTGGGCGTAGGATAGAACCGCCCCATTCCATACCCTTGCCGGTAAGCACACCTTGGAACTGATGGGTGAGCTTCTTATACTGTCCGAACAGGTAGCCGATCTCACGTGCTCCCACACCGATGTCGCCAGCAGGCACATCCTCGTCGGGACCAATATGACGATACAGCTCTGTCATGAATGCCTGACAGAACTTCATCACTTCGTTGTCGCTCTTGCCGCGAATGCTGAAGTCTGAACCACCTTTGCCGCCACCCATAGGAAGGGTTGTGAGGGCATTCTTGAATGTCTGTTCGAAACCAAGGAACTTCAGGATTGAGAGGTTAACCGATGAGTGGAAACGCAAGCCTCCTTTATAGGGGCCGATGGCGCTGTTGAACTGCACACGGTAGCCGAGGTTCACCTGCACCTCGCCTTTATCGTCCACCCAAGGCACACGGAAAGTTACGATGCGCTCAGGCTCAACGATACGTTCAATGATTTTGGCTTTCTCAAATTCCGGATGCTGATTATACACATCCTTGATTGATTCAAGCACTTCTCTTACTGCCTGAAGATACTCCAATTCGCCAGGATGCTTCTGCTCCAAGGCCTGCATGATTTTCTCTACTTCCATAGTTTATAGGTTTTAGAATGTTGTCATTATGTTATGAATGATGGGGCAAATATAAAAAAAATATCGGTATCTTCCAAGGAAAATACCGAATATTTTTGTTTTAGAGTTACCTTTTGTTAAATCTTTGCCAGTGCCTGCTTGATATCATCGAGGATATCTTCCACATCTTCGATACCAACAGACAGGCGAATCAGGTCAGGCGCAACACCAGCCTCACGCAACTGTTCATCACTCAGCTGACGGTGGGTATGACTTGCTGGATGCAGCACACAGGTGCGGGCATCAGCCACATGGGTTACGATATTAATCATCTCCAGTGAGTCCATCCACTTGATGGCTGTCTCGCGCGTACCTTTTAGACCAAAAGCTATGACACCGCACGAACCGTTAGGCAAATATTTTTGTCCGAGCTCATAATACTTATCATCTTTCAGGCCACTATAATGTACCCATGCCACCTTCTCGTTGTCATGCAGGAACTCTGCCACCTTCTGGGCATTCTTGCAGTGCTGGGCCATACGCAGATGGAGTGTCTGCAATCCAATGTTCAGCAGGAATGAGTTTTGTGGTGCAGGAATACTGCCGAGGTCACGCATCAGCTGAGCCACGAGTTTCGTGGTGTAGCCCATCTTGCCGAAGGCCTTCACATAGGTCAGTCCGTGATACGAATCATCTGGTGTGCAGAGTCCGGGAAACTTCTCTGTATGCGCCATCCAATCAAAGTTGCCGCTGTCCACCACGCATCCTCCCACCTGAGTAGCAAAGCCGTCCATGTATTTGGTGGTAGAGTGGGTCACGATGTCGGCACCCCATTCGAAGGGACGACAGTTGATAGGTGTGGCAAACGTGTTGTCGATGATGAATGGCACGCCATTCTTATGTGCGATACGTGCGAACTTCTCGATATCGAGTACAGCACAACCTGGATTGGTAATGGTCTCGCCAAACAGCGCTTTAGTGTTCGGACGGAAAGCCTTCTGAATCTCTTCCTCGCTGGCATCTGGTGATACGAACGTACATTCGATGCCAAGCTTCTTCAAGGTTACGCCGAAGAGATTGTAGGTACCACCATAGATCTCGTTGGATGTTACAAAATGGTCGCCGCTCTCGCAGATATTGAAAAGAGCGTAGAAGTTGGCGGCCTGACCTGATGAGGTAAGCACAGCACCTACACCTCCTTCGAGGGCGGCAATCTTTGCTGCCACAGCGTCGTTGGTGGGATTCTGCAAGCGGGTGTAGAAATAGCCCTCTTTCTTCAGATCAAACAACTGTGCCATCTCGTCAGAGTCGTCGTACTTGAATGTCGTACTCTGAATGATAGGTAACTCTATCGGTTCTCCGTTTTTGGCTTTATAGCCAGCTTGTACGCAGAGCGAGCCCTGCCTTAATTTCTTTTCCATTTGTTTATTTCATTATAACTCTCTGTTTCTTAAAGTCCGCGTGCTTTCAGCAGACTGGAGGCATCAGGCTGTTTCATGCCTGTGAAGTCGGTGAACATCTGCATCAGGTCTCCTGTGTTACCACGACTCAGAATCTTGTCACGCATGTCCTGACCCGTTTCTGGCTTCAGGGCACCACGCTTGGCGAATACGTCAGCGATATTCACAGCCAGCACCTCTGTCCACAGGTAGCTGTAGTAGCCTGCTGCATAGCCACCGCCCCAGACGTGGTTGAAGTAGTTGGTCCTGTAGCGTGGAGGAATCTGGTTGTTCAGCAGTCCCACCTGCTTGAGTGCCTCATTCTCGAACTCCTCAGCCTTGTCAGCTGTTGGGATGGCAGTCTGTGGCAGCATGTGCCAAGCCAGATCGAGACAGGTTGCAGCCAGGTTCTCGCCGAGGGCATAAGCTGTCTGGAAGTTGATGCTCTTCAGCATGCGCTCCTTCAGTTCTGCAGGCATCGGCTTACCGGTCTCAAAGTGACGGGCATAGTGGTCGAACACCTCAGGAATGGAGGCAAACGACTCGTTGAACTGAGAAGGCATCTCCACAAAGTCGCGTGCCACGCTGGTGCCTGAAAGACTGTGGTATTCACAATTTGAAAGCATGCCGTGCAGGGCATGTCCAAACTCATGGAACATGGTTGTTACCTCATCCCAAGTCAGCAATGAAGGCTTGCCCTCAGGCGCTTTGGCGTTGTTGCACACGTTGAAGATGATAGGCTTCTGATTCCAATGACGACTCTGCTTGGTGAAAGCATCCATCCAGGCACCTCCGCGCTTCGATGGTCTGCGGTAGTAGTCGCCATAGAAGAGAGCCATCGACTGTCCGTCTTTGTCGAACACCTCGAATACACGCATGTCAGGATGATAGGTGGGTATGTCCTTACGCTCCTTGAAGGTAAGTCCATATACACGGTTGGCGGCATAGAACACACCATTCACAAGAACACTGTCCACATTGAAGTAGGGCTTCACCTCGTCGTCTGAGATATTCAGCAGCGCCTTCTTCATCTTTGCCGAATAGTAGAATCGGTCATAGGGCTCCAGATTCTCAGTGATAGGTAAGGGATTAGAGGTGAGCTTGGCATTGTGGGCAAACACCTCGATAGCCATTGTCTCCTCATCGGCCTTGGGTGAATACTGACCAATCAGGTTCTTCAGGAAGGCATACACGTTGTCGGGATTCTTAGCCATGGCCCGCTCCAGCGAATACGATGCGTAGTTAGGATAACCCATGATCGCTGCCTGCTCAGCACGCAGTTTGGCAATCTCGCACACGATGGGGTAGGTGTTGTAGTTGGGGTTTGTACTATCAGCGCGATGGATCGAGGCCTCATACACCTTCTTGCGCAGTTCACGGTTGTCGAGACTTGCCAACAGAGGCTGCTGGGTGGTGTTCACAATCACGATGGCATAAGGAGCCTTCCCGCCACGGTTTTCTGCATCAATGGCACATTGGGCGATGTCTGCCTCGCTGAGTCCAGCCAGGTCTTCCTTCTTATCCACCCACACCACTGCGTCGTTGGTGGCAGCGGGCACCAGGTCACCCCATTGCTGCTGCAGATCAGAGATGCGCAGGTTAATGGCCTTCATGCGAGCCATCTTGTCGGCAGGCAACAATGCACCCATGCGTACAAATCTCTTATAAGTCTCCTCCAGCAGTTTCTTGTCTTCGCCCGTTAGCGATGCGTGTTGGTTGTCATACACCTGCTTGATACGCTTAAACAGTGCTTTGTTGAAGGATATCTCATTTTCCAGATCAGTGAGCTTGGGAATTACCTGTTTCTCAATCTCGCCCAGCGCAGGTGTCTTGTCTGCCTCCACCAGTGCGAAGAAGGCACTGCTCACACGCGTAAGCAACTTACCGCTGTCCTCAAGGGGCAGGATGGTGTTCTCGAAGGTGGCAGAGTCAGTACGGCTCGCGATCTTCTTGATGTTGTTACGCTGCTCTTTGATAGCCGCCTCAAAAGCAGGCAGATAGTCGGTTGTCTGTATTTTGCTAAAGTCTAGTGCGCCGAATGCCAGTTTGCTCTCAGCCAACAGCGGATTCTCACGCTGTGCCTGCTGGTCTGCGCCGAATGCTGCCATCACGGCAGTTGTCATTCCAATAGCCATAAGTGTTCTTTTAATCATCTTTTTATTAATGTTTAGTGCTTAATATCTGAAAGTAAAGTCCTCAAGCGTGCAGATCGACTTCTCCTTGGTGTCAGATGAGAACACGAAGAAGAGGGCGTGCTTGCCTGTCAGGTCGGCTAATGTGGGCACTTCCAATGCCATCTCTGTCGATTCCTGGGGCATGTCGGCCTTCAGTTCAATCTTTCCTAACACCTTACCGCCCTGCGACTCCCAAGGTCTGTCTGCCATAACGGTGATGGTGCCGTCGATGCCCTCAGGTATCAGGCGAAGCAGCAACTGCAGATAGTCGCCGTCATAGCTCTTTGTGAAGTTGAAGTATTTATAGCCTACAATCGATCCGTCGGTATTGTTCACCACACGATTGGTGTTATAGCGCAGATCATAGGGAGCATCATACTTGGCCTTGGATGCCAGGGCCTCTTCCTTGCTCATACCGGGCTCGCCGCCATAACTGGCCTCCACGTAAGAGCCGAAGAACTTGTTGTTGGGGTACTCGTGGATCACAGGCTTGGTAGCCGTCAGCCAGCAGGCGATACCAGCCGAGTGGCGCTCGAAAGGATCCAAGCCCTCCAGTGAGAAGCCCTCAGAGGTGTATTCGCCCTCAGAGATCTCCACCTTACCGCCTTTGCCTTCCTCTACCTTTACTTCGATAGGAGCCACCATCGCCTGACGGGCATATTCGTCAGTACCTGTCTGACGGTGATAGAACACATACCACTGGCCGTTGATCTCGCAGATCGAACCGTGCGTATTTCGTACCGCCGTAGGTCCAGGGACCTAAAGGATTGTCGCTATAGCAATAGGCGAGGGTATAGTTGGTTGTGGGGAGTCCGAACTCACCATCTTTCGTGAAGCGGCTGTAGATAAACACATACTTATCCTTGATCTTACGCATGGATGAGGCCTCGAAGAAACGGAAGTCATTGCCTGGCTGCTCTTCGAAGCCGGGTATCATACCATCAACTATCTTAGTGCCGGGTTTAACGGTACACATCGTGGCTGGATCAATTTCGGCAGCATTTGAATGACCAAAGCCCCAGTAGCCATACACACGTCCGTCGTCATCCACAAACACGGCAGGGTCGAAACCATAGATACCTTCTACCTTATTGGGATCGTCGGCGTTCCAGTTGCATACTTCGAAAGGTCCGTCAGGACGATCGCTCTTTGCTATCAGTCCGTTACGGTAACCCGTCTGGTCGTTGGGGAAGAGCCAGTAAGTCTTCTTGCCTGTCGAGTCCGTCGTCATCGTCACGTCAGGTGCGAAGAGCACATCGGCTGTCTTTGCGGAGTCGAAAGGCTCACCCTTGGCGTTCTTGTCCACCACGAGGATGGTGCCGTCGAAGCGCCAGTGATTCAGATCTTCTACGGGAGCTGACCATACCACCTGGTCGCGACCGCAGTACATCGTTATCAGGTCGTCGTGCGAACCATAGATATACACACGCTGCTTACCAGGCTGGTCTGGATCCTCAAACACGTAGGGCTCTCCGTCGGGTATATGCTCCCAAAGGGGCAGATAGGGGTTGCCAACGGTTGTGAGTTCAGACTTCTTGGTTTCTTCTTGTTTGGTGGCACACGAAGTACCCAGCATCATGCAGCAGGCTGCTGCAAGCGTAGTTTTCAGGATGATAGCTTTCATATAATAAATAATGGTTTTAAGTAATGCTCATGCTTTCAGGATGCAAAACTACGAAAAAAAACTCAAAAACTTCTCTTTTATCACGCTTTTTTATTATCTTTGCACTCAATAATTCGCAAACTTCAAACTATAAAATGATTATGACCGCAGAAAAACTCATTATGAATGCCAATCCGATTGTGACATTCCTTCAGAAACCGGCAGCATCTTTTACCAAAGCCGACATTATCAATTACATCGTGTCTAACGAGATCCGTATGGTGAACTTCATGTACCCGGGCGGCGACGGCAAGTTGAAGACGCTCAACTTTGTCATCAACGACCTCGACTACCTCGACACCATCTTGACATGTGGTGAGCGCGTGGATGGCAGCAGCCTCTTCTCATTTATCCAGGCTGGTTCGAGCGATCTGTATGTACTGCCTCGCTTCCGCACGGCCTTCGTCGATCCGTTTGCTGAGATTCCAACTGTTACAATGCTCTGTTCGTATTTCGACAAGGATGGTCATCCCTTAGAGTCTTCACCAGAACATACGCTCCACAAGGCAGCTGTAGCCTTTACGGAGGTTACAGGTATGGAGTTTCAGGCAATGGGTGAGCTGGAGTATTATGTGATCAGCGATGATGAAGAGGATTTCCCTGCTCAGGATCAGCGCGGCTATCACGAGTCGGCTCCCTACGCCAAAGCCAATGAGTTCCGTACCCGCTGCATGCAGTATATCGCCCAAGCTGGCGGCAAGATCAAATACGGCCATTCTGAGGTGGGCAACTTCTCACTCGACGGCAAGAACTACGAGCAGAATGAGATTGAGTTCCTGCCTGTACCTGTAGAGCAGGCTGCCGATCAGTTGATGCTGGCAAAGTGGATCATCCGCAACCTTGGCTATCAGTTGGGCTACAACATTACCTTTGCACCAAAGATCACCACTGGTAAGGCAGGTTCTGGTCTGCATATCCACATGCGTATGCTCAAGGATGGTAAGAATCAGATGCTCTCCAACGGTGTGCTTTCAGAGGCAGCCCGCAGGATGATTGCCGGTATGATGGATTTGGCACCAGCTATCACCGCCTTTGGCAATAAGAATCCCACCAGCTATTTCCGTCTGGTGCCACATCAGGAGGCTCCCACCAATGTTTGCTGGGGCGACAGAAACCGCAGCGTGTTGGTGAGAGTGCCACTTGGCTGGGCTGCTGATGTGGATATGTGTCGTGCAGCCAATCCGCTGGAGCCGCAGACCAACTACGATACGAGCATCAAGCAGACCGTTGAGATGCGCTCACCTGACGGCTCTGCCGATCTCTATCAGCTGCTGGCAGGTCTTTGTGTCGCCTGTCGTCATGGTTTTGAGATGGAAAATGCCCTTGAGGTGGCAGAGAAGACTTATGTCAACGTGAATATCCACGCTGCCGAGAATGCCGATCGCCTGGCTACGCTGGCGCAGTTGCCTGACTCTTGTGTGGCTTCTGCCGAGTGTCTCAATCGTCAGCGTAAGGTGTTTGAGGAGCATGGTGTGTTCTCACCAGCTATGATCGACGGCATCATCGCCCAGTTGCAGGCCTTCGATGACAAGACGCTCCGCAAGAATATCGAGAACTACCCCGAGGAGATCCAGAAGCTCGTCAATCAGTATTTCCATTGCGGATGATTGTCTTACCCACTCAAAAGTGGTCACGGTCACAGCTGTGACCGTGTGACCACTTTTTGATAGAATTAATTGAAAAGTGTGAGGAATACTAATGCTCGCAGGTACGATACCTAAGGGTAACAGGGAGAGAAAGCCTATCTCTCTATCGGTTGCCTATACCCAACTGCTCATTCGCTTATACCCAAGCGCTCGTTCGGAAATACCCAAATTGAAACGCTTCAAAAACTAATGTCCAGTTCTTTGTTTCACATTGTCAGCGGTTATTAGCGTTGTCTTGTGCCGAAAAAAAACTGCTATATAATTTGGAAGTTTCACAGAAAAGACTTATCTTTGCCCTCAGAAACAATAGATTTCTGCTATTATGAGTATTCAGGTGATGACAGAACAGATTGCAGAATACTTCAAGACCCAACCCGTTTTGAAGGCATGGCTCTTTGGTTCTTTCGCCAGAGGTGAGGAAACGTTGGATAGCGACGTGGACATCCTCGTAAGATTCGACAGAACAACATCTCCTATTGGTTTATTGGCATATATGCGTATGCATCGCGAGTTGGAAGAGAGGTTGGGCCGAAAGGTTGACCTTGTGGAAGAAGGAACTCTTCGCCCTGCTGCACAACAAACTGCCAATCGTGATATTAAGATGATTTATGAGAGAATCAATTAGAGATATAGACCGCTTACGTCATATCGACGAATGCATAGGGCATATAAATGACTATCTTAACGGGAAGTCATTCGAATACATGAAGGCAAATGTCATGTGCTTCCATGCGGTTGTCTATAACATCATGATTATTGGTGAGGCTGCCAACCTTCTGACAAAGGATTTTCGTGACAAACATCCAGATGTGCCTTGGCGTGATATTATTGATATGCGTAATGCTTTGGTACATGGTTATATTACGACCAATGCGACGTTGGTTTGGGAAACCTATACCACAGATCTGCCTGTATTGAAGAAACAGATTTCTCTATTTATTGAGGAATTAACCAATAATGTAGAACCCTAAAAACAAATTGTGTATGGTAACATAACAAGAGAGATTTAACAGACATATTGTGAAGCGTCCGCTTTGATTCTTGTTATCTGAAAATCGGCAAAATTGACAGAAACAATCAAGAACAAAAGTAGATGGTTCGCGCCTGATGGCGTGGGCTTTTACTCGTTTAAGATTGTTAGGTGTTTGCCGATACCTCAGATAACGTAAGCGAAGTAAATTGCTCACGTTTTTTTGTCACAAATGACATTTATTCCTTTTTAGAATTATCAATAATTAAAACCAAATTATATGAAAAAGGTTATAATACTTACATTCCTATTCATTTGTTTGCTTGGAGTCAATGCGCAAAGTTTTGTAGCAATGACAAATGGAAAACGACTATGCTTCAATATCCTATCAAAAGCTAATAAAACTGTAGAGATATCATTTAGAAAAAATGTGAAATATACCGATACGCATTATGTGATTCCTTCAACAATAGAATATGGAGGAGAAACTTATACAGTTGTTGCAATAGGTGAAAAAGCATTTAGTGATAATAAAAAGATAGAATTTATTGAGTTGCCCAATACTATACGCACTATTGGTGAAAGAGCGTTTGATGAATGCAAGAATCTGACGAAAATAGTTTTTTCAGAAGGTTTGGTTAATATTGAAGAACGTGCATTTGAACAATGTACACATCTTGAAGAGTTAGTTTTACCATCGGGTTTAGTGGAAATCGGTGATAAAGCTTTTTTCTTAAATAAAAGACTGAAAAAGGTTGTATTACCCAGCACTTTAAAAGTGATTGATAAATGGGCCTTTGCTTTCTGCATTGAATTAAATGAGTCAGATTTGAATACTGGTCTCGAAAGAATAGACGATTTTGCCTTTTTTGCAACTAAATTTGAAAGGATTGATATCCCTAATACAGTTACATTTATAGGTGTCAAAGCATTCCTTTCAGCAACGAAAAATATCGCTCAGGAGTCCATAATAAAATGGTTATCTATTCCAGAATCTGTGATGGAGATAGGAAAAGACGCATTTTGTAAATTTCAAGGTGGTTTTGGAAACACTCTACCAACAAAATGTCATATAGAGCTTCTTCCAAGTTGGGTAGATGAAGAGGAAGCTAAGAGAATTGGAATTAAAAGTGAATCATTTGAAGAATATTTGAAAGATAAAAAATAACATATTATGAAACATATAGTGTTTAAGAGTCTTTTGCTCATGCTTGTTATAACTCCATTATTGGCTTCATGTGGAGGAAGCAACGATTCAATAGAAGATAATGAAGATGTGACATCCCCAGCTACTATTGAATATTTGTGTTCTGCAACTTTGTGGGTTTATGCACCTGATACAGGAATTAACAAAAATGAACCTTATGAAAACTTCTGCTTTTACCGTATTGGAGAACTTACGGAATGCACTATTATGGGGGTAAATGGAGCAGAGACTGGCTATTATACATTTACTTATAATGCTCCTGAGGTATTGCTGAAAGAAAGGGAATATATAGGTAAAGAAATTGTTGGCGGCAAAACACGAACTTTGACTGTATACAAACTAACAAAGAAGAAGTATAATCAGAAATATCTATTGATAAATGGGAAACAATATATGGGTGCTGTTGGTGACGGTATTGATTTGAAATAGAAGAGATGCCCAGAGGGGCCAGCCACTGCGCCCTGAAAGGAATGCCTTCTTTGCCTTGAAGGGATATCTTCTACCAGCGATTCGGATAGTCTCCTCGTATCATGGAGATAATTCCTTTCCCCTGATGGAGATTATCTCCGTCACTCGTGGAGATGACCTGATTGATGCGTGGGGATTATCTCCCTTCAACAAAGGAATGCTTTCTTTAATCATTGGGACAAGCGTTTGACAGAAAACAAAGGGGGCTCGCCGCTGCGAGCCCCTTGCTTTTCAAACCTAACCAAATAACTAAAAACCAATATGAGAAAACTATTCAAATGAAACAACTAACGTATGAATCTTAATTCTGATGCAAAGATACGGCGATTTCTGGTTGAATGCAAGAAATCTGCGAGATTCTTTGCTGACTTGTTGCGACAGGGCAGGCGGATTGCGACAAAGTGGGGGCAATGGGGTAGGAACGTGTCGCGATAGCATAAAAAAACTGCCGTTGGTTTTGTGCTTTCGACTTTTTTGCTTACTTTTGTAGCCTGTATGGAAGAATCAAGCAAGATACCACAGGAGTGGAATAAGTTTTATCTGAAGGATGTGTCGTTTGTGAACCTGATGACGCGACGCATCTTCAACGTGCTCATCGTGGCTAACCCCTACGACGCCTTCATGCTGGAGGACGACGGACGAATCGATGAGAAGATCTTCGACGAGTATATGGAGCTGGGTATGCGCTACCCACCGACCTTTACGCAGGTATCGACTACTGAGGAGGCCAATGAGGTGCTACGCACAACGGATATCGATCTTGTGATCTGTATGCCTGGTAATGCCGACAACGATGCCTTCACGGTGGCCCGTGAGGTGAAGGCGGCTCATCCCACCATCCCTTGTGTGGTACTCACGCCGTTCTCACATGGTATCACCAAGCGCATCGAAAACGAGGATATGTCGGTGTTCGACTATGTGTTCTGCTGGCTTGGCAATACGAACCTCATCATGTCGATCATCAAGCTGCTGGAGGACAAGATGAACATCGAGCACGACATCAACGAGGCTGGTGTGCAGATGATTCTGCTGGTGGAGGATAATATCCGCTTCTACTCTTCAGTGCTGCCAAACCTCTATAACTATATTCTCGCCCAGTCGAAACGGTTCTCTACTGAGGCGCTCAATCCCCATGCGGCAGCCCAGCGTAAGCGAGGTCGCCCCAAGGTGGTGCTGGCTACTAACTATGAGGAGGCGATGGAGATCTATGAGAAGTATCACGACAACACCCTCGGTGTGATATCAGATACCCGCTTCCCCATGAAGACAGTGCCTGGTCGCCTCTCGCATGTGGAAGAGGGCGATCCAGAGGCAGGTTTGAAATTGCTTCGTGAGATCCGGCGTCGTGATGAGTACGTGCCTCTGATCCTTGACTCTTCAGAGACCATCAATCGTGCGAAGGCTGAGGCTGAGGGTTTCCATTTCATCGACAAGAACTCCACGAAACTGAATGTGGATCTGCATAAGCTCATCGAGGAGCACATGGGATTCGGTGACTTCATCTTCCGTGACCCTGTGACAAAACAAGAGGTGGCTCGCGTAACGTCGCTGAAGGAGTTGCAGGATAACATCTTTAAGATCCCCAACGACTCGATGCTCTACCACGTGTCGCGCAACCACATGAGCCGTTGGCTCTGTGCACGTGCCATCTTCCCTGTGTCGGCTTTCCTAAAACATGTCACTTGGCATAAGCTTCAGGATGTGGATGCCCACCGAAAGATTATCTTCGATGCTATCGTGCAGTATCGCCGCATGAAGAACATCGGTGTGGTGGCAGTGTTCGACCGCCTGAAGTTTGATGCCTACAGCCATTTCGCCCGTATCGGCGAAGGCTCGTTGGGCGGCAAAGGGCGTGGTCTGGCTTTCCTCGATAACATCATCAAACGACATCCGGAACTGAACCAGTATGAGAATGCCCATGTGTCGATTCCTAAGACGGTGGTACTCTGTACCGACTTCTTCGATGAGTTTATGGAGAAGAACAACCTCTATCCCATAGCCTTGAGCGATGCACCTGACGAGGAGATCCTGAAGCACTTCATGCACGCGCAGTTGCCCGACTCGCTGATAGCTGACTTCTTCACCTTCTTCGATGCCGTGAAGTCGCCTATTGCCGTGCGCTCGTCGTCGCTGCTGGAGGATGCCCACTATCAGCCCTTTGCCGGTATCTACTCCACCTATATGATTCCGTATCTCAACGACAAGTATGAGATGCTCCGTATGCTGGCCTGTGCCATCAAGGGCGTGTATGCCTCAGTCTATTATAAGGACTCGAAGGCCTATATGACGGCTACGCAGAATGTGATCGATCAGGAGAAGATGGCAGTGATACTGCAAGAGGTAGTAGGTAAGCGCTATGGCGATCTGTATTATCCTAACTTCTCTGGTGTGCTGCGCTCGCTCAACTACTATCCGATAGGTGAGGAGAAGGCAGAGGAGGGCATCGCCTCGCTCGCCCTTGGCTTGGGTAAGTATATCGTGGATGGCGGACAGACGCTCCGTGTGTCGCCCTATCATCCTACGCAGGTGCTTCAGACTTCTGAGATGGATACAGCCCTCTCTCAGACACAGACGCGATTCTATGCCCTCGATATGTCGCATGTGGGCGATGATTTCAAGGTCGATGATGGCTTTAATATAAAGAAGGTACGTGTGAAGCAGGCTGCAGAAGACGGTGCACTGACGTATATCGCCTCTACATTCGATCCCGTTGACCAGATTATCCGCGATGGTATCTATGAGGGTGGGCGCAAGATTATCTCCTTCTGTGGCGTGTTGCAGCATGGCGTGTTCCCATTGCCTGAGCTGCTCCAGATGATACAGACACTGGGCTCTGAGGAGATGAAACGACCAGTGGAGATTGAGTTTGCCTGCAACCTGAACGATGATCGTACGGGTGAACTCTACTTGTTGCAGATTCGTCCTATCGTTGACTCCAAACAGATGCTCGACGAGGATCTGGAGGCGATACCTGACGATACCTGTCTGTTGCGCTCTGCCAACTCGTTGGGTCACGGCATCTCGGAGGATGTGACGGATGTGGTATATGTCAAGGCTGGTGATGACTTTACGGCAGCTGACAATCCCTATATCGCTGACGAGATAGAACAGATCAACCGTCGTTTCCTGGACGAAGATAAGAACTATGTGCTGATCGGTCCGGGCCGTTGGGGCTCCAGCGACTACTGGTTGGGTATTCCTGTGAAGTGGCCTCATATCTCCGCCGCCCGAGTGATTGTGGAGACAGCACTCAAGAACTATCACGTGGATCCCTCGCAGGGTACTCACTTCTTCCAGAACCTGACATCGTTTGGTGTGGGTTACTTCACCATCAACACCTTTACGGGCGATGGTATCTTCCAGCAGGAAGTGCTCGATGCGATGCCTGCGGTAGAAGAGACGGCTCATGTACGCCATGTGCGCTTTGAGCGTCCACTGCGGATCCTGATGGATGGTAAGAAACAATTAGGTGTCGTGCAACTGCCCTCACTGTCCACCGAGGCGTGAGAAGTATTCGGCGATGTCGTCCCAAGTCTTGAAGGTGTCTGAGCCGAAACGAATCAAGGCACCCATCCCTTCCGTCTGCTCTGCGTCGATGAGATAGTCGCCGTAGAGCAGCGTTTTCTGATTGGTAAACACGGTGTGACCATAGGCTGGCACATTGATATATTCGTAGAGCCATTGGTTGATGTCGGCATAGTGCTGAGGCTCGGCTGGGGCTGGTGCTACAAAGAAGAGCTGGTAGGTTTCCAACAGCGTGCGTATCGTCTTCTGTGAAGAACTGCGCGGTTTGGCGTAAGCATCCTGGAGTGTGTTGACGTCGATATAGACGATAGGACGTTCGTGCCCTTCCTGCCGATCGTCGATCCAGCGCACCACTGGCATGACAGAATGCATGAACGACTGGTCATTCATTCTGTGCTCACCGTGAAAGCGGATGGCTGTGGGGTAGTGGGTGCGGAACAGATCGTAGGTGTCAACGGTGGTGTCGGCATCCCCAAAGAGTCCCCAAACGCGTTGCCGCTCCTTGTCATCAAGTGCTTCAAAGCAGTGTTCTGTCATCTCCTTGTAAGCCTTTACTAAAGTCTTGGTAACAATGAAGTCCTGCACGCCATCCTGACGAGGATTAGAGAAGTGTTGGGCACCTATCATACCGTGAGCCTTCATCGTCTCACCCATCTCAAAAGCAGGATTCACCACGATGCGGTCGTAGCCTCGCAGCATCTCTGCATACATGCCGCCCATCGAGGTGCCGATAATGAGGTCGGGGGATTCTTGTTCGCACACCTGTTGCAACAATGCCATCGCCTCTTCAGGTTCGATGGGCAGATCGGGTGCGATGACTGTGGCATTGGGTAATACCTCACGAATACGTGTCACTGTGCCTGACTGGCCTGAAGAACCAAAGCCGTGAACATAAAGAATCTTTTTCCCCTTCATCAGCTCAGGAAATTGCTTGATATATTGATTTGTCTGTTCCATACGGCTTGCAAAGATAGTGCAAATCGAGAAAATGCGAAAAAAAAGTGGAATGAATTGAACAACTTTTCACTTTTTTTCTTAACTTTGTACCCAAAATCTGAATATAAACCTCATTACAATAACTTTAAAACAAACTGATTATGAAAAAGTATTTAGCAGAAATGGTGGGCACAATGGTGCTCGTGTTGATGGGTTGCGGCGTTGCCGTTAGTTTAGGTTGTGATCCTGTGAATAATATCCCAGCTGTGGTGGGTACGGCTTTTGCCTTTGGACTGGCTGTGGTGGCGATGGCTTACACCATCGGTGGCATTAGTGGTTGCCACATCAATCCCGCTATCACATTGGGTTGCTTCCTGTCTGGCCGTATCAGCAGCAAGGATTGTGGCATGTATATGCTGTTCCAGGTGATAGGCGCTTTCATCGGTAGCTTGTTGCTTTACATCTTGACAGAAAATGTACCAGGTTTGGAGGGTACAGGTGCCAATGATCTACAGGCTAATGTGCCGATGCTTGGTGGTCTGTTGGCTGAGATCATCTTCACTTGTGTGTTTGTGCTGGTAGTGCTGGGTGCAACAGCAAAGACCAATGGCGCAACCAACAACTTCGCAGGATTGGCTATCGGCTTGTCACTCGTGCTGGTACATCTGGTTTGTATCCGTTATACTGGTACGTCTGTGAACCCTGCCCGCTCTATTGCTCCTGCTATCTTCCAGGGTGGTACTGCTTTGGCTAACCTCTGGATATTCATCGTGGGGCCGTTCGTAGGCGCAGCTTGTGCTGCTGGTATCTGGAAGATGATAGATACTAACACGAAATAAGCAAAGACGATGCAGATTCGAAGACTTAACAAAGGTGTGTTTCTGGGCATGATGTTGATGTCGGCTCAGCTGACATCGGCCCAGTCATTCCAACTCACACCTGACCTCTACTATAGACAAGGTGGGGTAGATGTGATGGCATTTAACGATTTCTATCCAGAAGGTCATCAGGGGGGCGTGAGTGTGATTATGAATGGTAAGCGTGTAGCTACCAATGGCGATATCCGTCTGGAGGCGACACCGGGTCAGTGGCAACCTGTACCCAAGAAACTGAAGCAGGAGAGAAATGGTGACTGTATCACGACAACCTTATGCTATCCTGACTCCTCGCGTCATATGACAGGCTTTAACCCGATGGTTTATCCTGACTATAACGTGACCTATACCGTGAGTGTGAAACCACAGGGCAATGGTCTGCTTGTAACAGTTGACCTCGACACGCCAGTGCCTGACTATCTGTTGGGTAAGGTGGGCTTTAACCTGGAGTTCTTCCCTGGCTCACTGTTTGGTAAACCCTGGCTGATGGATGCCCAGACAGGCATATATCCCCAGCAGCCGAATGCACCATTGGAGACCAGGCCTTCGAATCTGTCGCATCCTGGCAACTATTTCGTAGGAAAAGGCTTGCAGACAGATTTGAAGCGTTTGTTGGCACAGGGCTACAGCCCGATGGCAGCTGACGATGTGATAGCAGCACCTTATGCTGTAGGTAAAAAGTTCGTGTCGCGCCCTGATGATCCTTATAGCAAGCTGACAGTGGAAGCCCTGACAGGTGAGCTGAAACTCTATGATGGTCGCATGAACCATAACAACGGATGGTTTGTGTTGCGCAGCGAGATTGCCAAAGGTGCAACGAAGGAAGCTGTAAAATGGCTGATTACCCCCAATGTGGTGAATGACTGGCAGTATCGCCCGGTGATACAGACTTCACAGGTGGGGTATCATCCTGATCAGCAGAAGCAGATTATCATTGAGACTGACCAGCGGGCAGCACCTGCAGGTATGGTACAGTTGATACGTTTTGATGCAACAGGCGAGAAGGTGGCTAGTGAGCAGGCACCCTTGGTATGGGGCAAATTCTTGCGCTATCAGTACCTGACGGCTGATTTCACAGCCATCAAGGAACCAGGACTCTATCAGGTCCGCTATGGCGGTTCTTGTTCATCGGTGTTCCGTATTGCACCTGACGTGTATGAGCGTGGTGTGTGGCAACCTGTGCTTGAGTATTTCCTGCCCGTACAGATGTGCCACATGCGTGTGAGCGAGAAATATAAGGTGTGGCATGACTTCTGTCACATGGACGATGCACTCATGGCGGCAGAGGGTAACCATATTGACGGCTATCTGCAGCAGCCTGGTCTGTCGAAGTATCAGGCTGGTGACCGTGTGCCTGGTGTGAATGTAGGCGGTTGGCACGATGCAGGCGACTTTGACCTGCGTATTGAGTCGCAGGCCGGTGAGGCATATATCCTGGCATTAGCTTATGAGGCTTTCCATCCGGAAATTGATGTAACGGCTATCAACCAGTCGAAGCACACGGTAGAGATCCATGAGGCTGACGGACTGAACGACTTGTTGCAACAGGTGGAGAACGGTGCCCTGATTGTGGTTCGCACCTATCAGGCTTTAGGTCGCCTTTACAGAGGTATCATCTGCAACAATGTGCGTCAGTATGTATTGTTGGGCGATGCTGCTGCGATGACGGATGGTGAGGCTGGTAATGCCGACGATCGCTGGATCTTCACTGAGAACAATCCAATGCGTGAGCTGTCAACAGCGGCGCAGTTGGCGGGGGCTTCTCGTGTGTTGCGGGGCTTTAATGACGAACTGGCAGCAGAGTGTCTGCAGATTGCGGAGACAGTCTATGCCCAGACGAAAGTGGAAGGCTGGTTGGAGGCCCTGAAACTGCAGGCTGCTGTAGAGCTGTATCTGGCTACGCAGCAGCAAAGTTATCTGGACTTTGTGCTGGCACATCGAGAGTTGGTTCTCAAAAACATCTCACGTTCAGGCTGGTTTATGACAAGACTGGTAAAGCAGTTAGCTGCCTCGAAGAACAAGCAGGTGAAAAGTTTCGTGGCTGATTTCCAGAAGGCATTGGTATCTTATCGTGAGGAACTGGTGAAACTGGCCTCAGAGACACCATACGGCGTGCCTTATCGTCCGAGTATCTGGGGGGCAGGATGGGATATTCAGCGCTTCGGCTTTGAATACTACTTCCTGACCAGTGCTTATCCTGAGATATTCCCCAAGGAGACAGTCTTTAATGCGCTGAACTTTGTATTAGGTTGTCATCCTGGCAGCAATACGGCATCCTTTGCTTCTGGTGTAGGTGCTAAATCAACCACAGTCGCTTATGGACTGAATCGCGCAGAGTGGTCGTATATCCCAGGCGGTGTAGTGTCAGGAACAGCCCTGATTCGTCCGGACTTCCCGGAGTTATTGGAATTCCCATTCCTCTGGCAGCAGATGGAGTATGTACTGGGTGGCGGTTCTTCGCATTATATGTTCCTGGTACTGGCTGCCTGCCAGCTCTTGCAGTAGCTATTTTCCCCCAGGGAATTTGGACTGTAAGAATTGATTGAATGATTCTTTGAAAGCATCGGTGACGTGGATAATCTCGTCACCGATGTATATACAATCGTTACGATCTACCTTGCGAATCTTATCTAGCGCTACTATATAGGAGCGGTTGACACGCATAAACTGCTGTGGAGGCAGCATGTCCTCAACAGATTTCATCGTGAGGTGGGTGATCAATGGCTTACGAACATCCTCCAGATAGAACATCACGTAGTCCTTCATACCACAGACATAGAGAATCTGTGGAAGAGCCACTTGGCGATATTCTCCATCAACCTTCAGAAAGACTGACTGTGCACTGGGCCCAGGGCCTGATGTTTGATCATTGTTTGTTGGAACCTGCCCCAGCTGTGCCGTAAACCATTCGCGAGCCTTGTCGATGGCAACCATAAACTTATTGTAGCGGATGGGCTTCAGCAAGAAATCAAGTGCTTTTACCTCATAGCTTTCGAAGGCATATTCTTTGAAAGCTGTAGTGAAGATAATGCGCGTTTCTGAAGGTATCATGTGTGCCAGTTCCATACCATTGAGATCAGGCATCTGGATATCAAGAAAGAGCAGATTGGGCTTCTGGTCTTTGATGGCATTGATGGCTTCTACGGAATCTGTGAAGGAACCAAGTAGCTTCAATTCGGGTGTCTTGGCGACAAACGATTCCAGAAGCTTGACAGCCAGGGGCTCGTCGTCAACTATCATGCAAGATAAAGTCATAACTCTAAACGCTCAATTTTATATAAACGTGGTAAATATCATTCTCAAGCCACTTTTGCCAGGTATAATGGCCAGCGTACATCAGATCCAGGCGGCGGCGGGTGTTCTCCAGTCCGATACCAGAGCCGCTGCGGTCGGCATCATCCTTTGGATAATTCGTGTTGTCGCAGGTAAAGATGACACTGTGGTTTTTCTGTTCCAGATGGATGTCGATCATCGAACTCCGGCTGCTGCTCACCCCGTGTTTGAAAGCATTCTCAATGAGTGAGATAAACAGCAGAGGCGCAATCTCCACATCCTGCTCGACGGTAAAGGTAGTTTTTACCTCCGTCTTCTCGTTGCAGCGCAGTTTCATCAGCGAGATATAGTTGCGCATGAACTCCACCTCACCGCTGATGGGTACCGTCTTCTTGTTGGTCTCATACATCGCATAGCGCAGCAGGTCGGAGAGCTGGGCGATGGCATCCTGTGCGGCATCGGGATCGATCTGCGTCAGACTCGAGATGTTGTTCAGTGTATTGAAGAGGAAGTGCGGGTTGATCTGATTCTTCAGCCAGGCGAGCTCTGCTTCCGTGTGCTTGGCCTGTTCATCCTTCAGCTGCTGACGGATCTGGCGGGTGCGAATGAAGTGGCGGATGCCAATGGCAATAGCAGCCACGATGCAGTTGAGCAGGAAGAACATAAACATGCCGGAGAAGAAGCCGATCCACATGTTGGTAGTCATTTTTGGCATATCGGGGATGCTGTTGCGATGCCACCATATCATGAAGAACTTGCTGTTGAACAATGGAATCGCAATCAGATTACATAGGGCGAAGATCAGGTAGCGCATCCGGTTGCTCAGTTTGTTGTAGAGGCGGAAAACATGGGCTTCCTTTTCATCCGTGAAGAACAGGATAGGTCCGAACACATAGAAGTTCACGAAATAAACCAGGAACGGCGACAAGAGAAGGTCAAACACGACATTGAATGATGTCTTGGCGGCTTCTGCGTCCTGCGTGCTGAGCCATGTTGCCATGGGGAGGGCCAGGATGATGATGGCCCACACTGCAACCTGCACAAGCCACAGCGAAAGGTGTCTTCCCCCAATTGCCTCATAAAGATCCTTCAAGAATTCTTTCATACGACTGCAAAATTACGAATAAACAATTACTTAACCAAACTATTACGTGAATATTTTTAGTCCGTCCCGTCGGACTGTTGGTATTGATAATCCCGTTTCTTACATTCCCTCAGATCCAATGTTGTTAATCACCTCACCCTGCGACTGCTGTTCGATGAAGTCGTTCTCCACGCGGTTGGTGTGCTTCTTGGTCTTCAGTTTCGTATTTCCGAAAGTGTAGCTGACGGTAAAGGTCACACTGCTGATAGGTACTTTGACATTGGTATGTGAAGTGAAGTCCTTACCGCTGTTATAGCTCTCGATGTTGATATTGCCGCCACTGTTCAGACCGATGAGTCCTGATACGCTGAGGCTGAGCTTGTCTTTCAGCAGTGACTTTGTCAGACTGGCTGTTATCAGATTGAAACCTCCGCTCCAGCCCTGCAGGGTGTAGCTCTTGGTTGAGGTGATGGCAAAGGCACTGAGTTTCAGGTCCCAAGGCAATGTCTGCTGCAGACCAACCATAGCGTTGAAGGTCCAACCGCTGTTCTTCTGATCGAGGGCATCGCTGCGTAGGTCAACGTAGTTCAAGCCGCCATTGAAGAAGAGCCTGGTATCTTTTGTCATCAGATAGTTTACGTAGCCGTTCAGACCTGTCTGGTGGCGCTTTACTACATTGCCGTATGTGGTATTCAGCAGATCGTCGCTATCGTAGAAACTATATTGTGAGATGGCGTTATCTACAAAGTTGTGGTGTAAGTTCAGGTTCACCATCAGTTTCGGGGTGAAGAGGTTATATACAAGTGAGAAGTTGTGGTTCTTCTCAACATCGAGTTCAGGATTACCATAGGTGAGGGCGATGGGGTTGCTCTTGTCAACGTAGGGGTTCAGATAAGATATACCTGGACGAGAGATACGCATATTATAAGTGAGTCCAAGATTGCTGCCCTGTGAGAGTGTGTACTGCAGACTGGCTGTTGGCACGAGACTGCCATAGTTCTTCTTGAAGTCCTCACCGTTACCCAGATGATATTCCACATCCTGCCAAGTATATTCGTAACGCAAGCCTGCCTTGATGCCTAACTTATTGAAGTTCCCTGCATATTCACCATAACCGGCAAGGATAGAATTCTTGTACTCATAGTCGGAGCTGGAACTCGGGTCATAGACGTCCTTCACGTAATATTTTGCGTCGGAAGAAGCATTGTGCAACTGCAGCTTGCCACCAAAACTCAGCGTCTGACCTTTACCAAGAGGCATGGAGTAGTCGAGTTGGAAGGTGTGGTTCGTTGTCTTGTTCTTATTCTCTGAATAACGGTTAGCCAGATCAATAATAGATGATTCGGTGTTAAACAGATTGGTCGTCTCTGTGGTTGCTGGGCTATAGTTCAGCTGATAGGTCAGTGACAGTGACTTCGTGTGGTCTTGGTTGAAGAAACGCTGGTAGTCGATGCTTCCGTTGAAAGAGGTACGACTATTCTTCATGTCTGTGGTGCTACCATAGCTAAAACTGTTTCCATTGGAGTATCCATCTATCGTTGTAGTAGAATTGCCATTACTCTTTATCGACATGCTGTTGACTTGAGCTGTCAGGTTCAGCACACTCATAGAGTCAATCTGATAGCCCAGTGTCAGGCTTCCCATGGTGAATGGTGTCTTCACGTTGCTTGTTGAATTCATCAGTTGTGAGTTGCCGTTATCCTGCAACTGTTCCAGCTCTGTCTCTGTAGTGCCAGGTTTGTTGTATGAGGTCATCACGTTGGCACTATAAGTGAGTTTTCCTTGTTGCCCATTGATAAATACACTACCACCCAGTTGCTTTGTTCCTGCAGAGGCACGTACGGTACCATTGAAGCCATTCATACTTTGGGCTGCATTGGGGTCCTGCTTATTCATGATGATATTCAATACACCAGCAGCACCCTCTGCATCGTACTTTGCACCAGGATTAGTGACAACCTCAATGCTCTTCACAGCAGTAGCAGGCATGCTCTTGAATACCATAGAGGGATTGGAAGAGAACATAACATTGGGCATACCATCTACATAGACTTTGAAGGATGAAGAACCATTGACAGTGATGTTGTCCTGTCCGTCAACCGTTACCATAGGCACTTTGCGAAGCATGTCGAGTACGGTGTTCGACTTGGAGTCTTCATCTTCCGCAACGTTATAGCTCATCTTGTCTACTTCCATTTTTACCAGTGGCTTTTGAGCTACTATCTCTACACCTTTCAGCATCGTGGCGTTCTCTTTAATATATAAGGTGTCGAGATTCAGGACACCCTTACCTTCCAATGCTATCGTTTTTCTCAGATCTTCCTTTCCTATGCTGCTGAATACGATGTCGAACTGTCCTTTGCCTTTAATCTCCTGTGAGAACTGACCATTCTCGTCAGTAAGAAACATGGCAACAGGCTTCTCGCTCTTGCCTGCCTTAAACACACGGACAGTGGCGAAGGGCTCATTCTCGCCTAATGTCTCATCCATTAACAAACCCTTGATTGTTGTCTGGGCCATTACTACTGATGAGAGACTCATCAAGATCATTACGAAATAAACTCTAAACTGTTTCATATCTTAATTCATTTTTGTTTTGACTTCGTGTTAATGACTTTTGTCGATGCAAAGGTACGGCATGATTCCCTTTGTACCAAGAAACTTTCGACGACTTCTAGTTTTTTTTCGACGACTTTCATCTCTTTCTGTTTAGGGAAAAGGAAATGGAGACCTTAAAGAAGATTAAAAAGCATAAGATTTATCGACGAATTGATATCTTAAATCTACTAACAGGAACTTTTTGTCTAAAACATTTTGCTAATACCGATAAAGTTCGTACCTTTGCCGACGAAAAAGACCAAAAGATAGATATAAATGAAGAAAGGATTATTATTAATAGGTGTAATGATGCTGACAGTGGTAACAGCCTTTGGTCAGCGGAGATGGACACTACAAGAGTGTCTTGATTATGCGATGGCCAACAACCTGTCGCTGCAGAAGTCGCAACTCTCAAAACAGAGTGCTACAGAAGATCTGAAAGGTGCAAAGGGCGCACAGTTGCCTACATTAAATGGTTCTACCAATCAGAGTTTAGGCTATAAGCCTTGGCGTAATACTGGTATGACTACTGTGACGAATGGTACTGTTAATACAAAGGTAGATAAGACCTACTATAACGGTTCGTATGCGCTGAATGCCCAGTGGACGGTGTGGAATGGAAACAAGAAAACTAACACTGTAAAGTTGAACACATTAGCAGAAGAGACAGCAGAGCTAGCTGTAGAAAAAACTGCCAATAGCATTCAGGAACGAATCGCCCAGCTCTATACGCAGATTCTCTATATGACAGAAAACGTGAAAGTACAGGAACAAATGTTAGAGACCAGTAAGAAGAATGAAGAGCGTGGACGTGAGATGGTGGAGGTCGGTAAGATGTCAAAAGCTGATCTTGCTCAGTTGACAGCTCAGCGTGCTACTGACGAATATAATATTGTGGAAGCACGAGCACAAATGTTATCGTGTCAGTTGGATTTGAAACAGCTTTTGGAGATTACCGATGAAGAACCGCTTGAGGTGGTGATGCCAAATTATACGGATGACCAGATTTTGGCTGAAGTCCCTACTTTACAGTCGGTATATGAACAGGCTCTGCTGAATCGTCCTGAGATTGGGTCGGCTCAGTTGGCTATCAAAAGTGCTGCGTTGAATACCAGCATTGCAAAGGCTGGTTGGATGCCTAATGTGAGTATGACGGGTAGTTTTGGAACAAGCACTAATTCGTTGACATCTACCGATTGGGGCGATCAGATGAAGACAAACTTTGATGCCATGGCTGGTATGTCGATAAGCGTTCCTATTTATGACGGTCGTGTCACGAAAACTGCAGTGAACAAGGCCAAAATTAAGGAGCTACAGGCTAAACTTGATTTGGCAGAAGAACAGAAAACACTCTATGCTACGATTCAGGATTATTGGTTGAATGTACTTACAAACCAGGAGAAGTTTCGTGCCGCCAAGGCGAGTGTGGAGAGTGAACAGGAGAGTTACGATCTGCTGCAGGAACAGTTCCGCTTAGGACTGAAGAATATTGTGGAGTTGATGAGAGGTAAGGATAGTCTGCTTTCAGCCCAACAGAGTCAGTTGCAGTCGAAGTATCTGGCACTCTATAATCGGCAGATGCTGAAGTTCTATGAGAATGGTGTAATTAATTAATAGGAGAATCATAAAATTAGCAATATGAAGAAGATTGATAAGAAAGTGTGGATAGCACTGTGCGTTGTGGTAGTGGCAATAATTTCCTATTTCCTGCTATCTGGTGGAAAGAAAGAAGAGAAAATCTCTTTTGATACGGTTAAAGTTGAGAAGACTGATATTCATACCTCCATCACGGCTACGGGTACGATTGAACCTGTGACATCAGTAACTGTTGGTACACAGGTATCTGGTATCGTGTCGAAACTCTATGTTGATTACAATAGTGTGGTGAAGAAAGGTCAGGTAATCGCAGAGCTTGATCGCACGAACCTGATCAGCGAATTGAATACAGCTAAGGCTAATCTGACAAGTTCTGAGAGCACTTTGGCTTATGAGAAGGCTAACTATAACAGGTATAAGACGCTCTATGACAAAGGACTGGTAAGTGCTGATGAATACGAGAGTGCCTTGCTGTCGTTCAGGAAAGCCAAAGAGGATGTCAATAGCAAACATGAAAGCGTGAAAAAGGCACAGACAAACTTGGGTTATGCAACCATCACTTCACCTATCGATGGCGTGGTTCTTTCAAAGTCGGTGGAAGAAGGCCAGACCGTAGCAGCTTCGTTTAATACGCCAGAGCTGTTCAGTATTGCCCAGGACTTGACAGACATGCGTGTGATTGCAGATATCGATGAGGCTGATATTGGTGGTGTGAAAGAAGGTCAGCGCGTGAGCTTCACTGTGGATGCATTCCCTGAGGATCATTTTGAGGGACAGGTGACGCAGGTACGCCAGCAGGCTACTACAGAGAGTAATGTGGTAACCTACGAGGTGGTGATCTCTGCACCCAACAATGACCTGAAACTGAAACCAGGACTGACAGCCAACGTAACAATCTATACATTTGAGAAGAACGATGTGATGGCTGTACCTACGAAAGCACTGCGCTTTATCCCAACGGAAGCAATTTTGGAGAAAGGACAGACTATAAATGACTGTGAGGGTGATCATAAACTTTGGACCCTGGAGGATAATGTCTTCAAGGCCCATAAGGTAGAGGTCGGAACCTCTAATGGCATCATGACAGAGATTACAGCTGGTATTTCTGAGGGAACGGTAATCCTAACTGATTTCAATATCAGCGGTGGTGCGCCTGAGCAGAATCAGCAGGCTGGTAACCCCTTCATGCCGCGTCCAAGAAATAACAATAAAAACGGAAATAACAACAATCAGAGGAGATAGATTATGGCTGAAGACAAGAGAAAGGTTGTCATCGAGCTACAGAACGTGAAACGCTACTTCCAAGTAGGTTCAGAAACGGTAAAGGCATTAAGAGGCGTATCGTTTAAGATCTACGAGGGTGAGTTTGTGACGATTCAAGGTACATCAGGTTCAGGCAAGTCAACACTGTTGAACCAACTCGGATGTCTTGATACACCTACCAGTGGTGAGTATTTCCTTGATGGTATCTCTGTTCGTAGTATGTCGAAGACACAGCGTGCCCATCTGCGTAACCGTAAGATCGGCTTTGTGTTTCAGAACTACAATCTGCTGGCGAAGACAACTGCCGTTGAGAATGTAGAGTTGCCGTTGATGTATAATTCGACGTATAGCGCCTCTGAGCGTCGTGAAAGAGCTATTAATGCTTTGAAGGCTGTGGGACTGGGTGACAGATTGGAACATAAATCGAATCAGATGTCTGGTGGCCAGATGCAGCGTGTAGCCATCGCTCGTGCGCTGGTCAATGATCCTGCAGTGTTGTTGGCAGATGAGGCTACAGGTAACTTGGATACACGTACCTCGTTTGAGATGCTTGTGCTGTTTCAAGAGCTTTATAAGCAGGGACATACAATCATCTTTGTAACGCATAACCCGGAGATTGCTGAATATGCAAGCCGTAACATTAATTTGCGTGATGGTAAAATCAGGGAGGATACTGTTAATACAAATATCAAGTCGGCAGCAGAGGCACTGGCTCAGTTGCCAGTACCGCAGGATGATTAAGAAGTGAAAAGTGAATAGTAATGAATATACTGAATTTGTTTAAAGTGAGCCTGAGAGCTGTAGCGAACAATAAGATGCGCTCGTTTCTCTCGATGTTGGGTATCATCATCGGTGTGGCGGCAGTGATTATCATGATGAGTATCGGACAGGGCTCAAAAGAGAGTATCCGGGCAGAACTCTCCACGATGGGCACAAACCTGCTGACGATTCGCCCAGGTGCTGATATGCGTGGTGGCGTGCGTCAAGATCCATCGAGTATGCAGACGCTGAAGATGGCAGATTATGAGCGTATCGTACGTGAAAAGAAATTCGTGACAAAGGTGTCGCCCGAGGTGACGGCGAGTGGTCAGGCTATCTATGGTAACAACAACACGAACTCTACGATGTATGGTGAAAGTGTTGATTATCTCGACATCAAAAAGTGGGATATTGAAGAAGGTGAGTGCTTTACTGAAGAAGATATCAAGAAAGCTTCAAAAGTGGTGGTTGTCGGAGCAACCATTGTGAAGGAGCTGTTTGGTGAGCATACTGATCCTATTGGCAGGACCATCCGTTTTAAGAGCATTCCCATGCGTATTATAGGTGTATTGAAAGCTAAAGGTTATAACTCTTGGGGTATGGATCAGGACAATGTTATTATTGCCCCCTATACCACAGTGATGAAACGTATCGCTGCCCAGACTTATTTCTCAAGTATTGTCTGTTCTGCCATTACAGAGGAACTGTCGGATGCTGCCATCGAGGAACTGACACAGATTTTGCGTGATAATCATAAGCTGAAGGAAGGGGCAGATGATGACTTCACCATCCGTTCGCAAGCTGAGATGATGGAGACCATGTCGAGTACAATGGATACAGTGACTATCATCTTAGTCGTGGCAGCTGCTTTCTCACTGCTTGTGGCAGGTATTGGCATCATGAACATTATGCTTGTGAGTGTTACAGAGCGTACGAAGGAAATCGGACTACGCATGGCAGTTGGTGCCACCGGACCTGTAATCTCATTACAGTTCTTGATAGAGTCGGTGCTGATTTCTGTGACAGGAGGTTTGATTGGTGTGATGGTAGGGGTAGGTGCCAGTAGTGCTGTGTCAGCCCTTGGTATGCCTTCGAGTGTACCGGCATGGAGTATCTATGTGTCGTTCTTGGTATGTGTGTTTATCGGTGTGCTCTTCGGCTATATTCCAGCCCAGAAAGCAGCCAATATGGATCCTATAGAAGCTATCCGTCATGAATAAGCGAGTTGTCATATTCTTGCATGTAGCCTTGTGGTCTATCATGTTTTTAGGACCGGTATCATTCCTGCGTAGTGGTAATATGACACCAGTGCAGTTTCTGTTGTTCTGTGTATCACCTTTGTTGATGATGGTTGTGTTCTATATGAATTATTTGTGGCTGACACCTCATTACTTTGTAACAGGTAAACATCGTTATTACTTGTTATGGAACATTCTGATGGTGGTGAGCTTGGGTTTGCTCCTTCATTATTCGATGGTTTTCGCTCATGAGGCATTCGACGTCCCCAGCCCTCGGATCATGACTAGGTTGGAAACCATATCGTATATCATGCACGATATCTTTAATCTTGCTGTTTCTGCTGCGGTTGCTACAGGTATTGTTTTGGCTTTACGTTGGCAACACAATGAAGAAGCACGTCTGGCGGCTGAGGCTGCAAAGACAGAAGCGGAATTGAAGAATCTTCGATCGCAGATTAATCCCCATTTTCTCTTAAACACGCTGAACAATATCTATGCACTGACGGCAATTGACCAAACCAGAGCTCAAGAGGCTATCCAGCAACTCTCAAGGTTGTTACGCCACATGCTATATGAAAATCAGGAGGCTCAGGTGGATTTGCAGGATGAGATACAATTTCTGGAGAACTATGTCAGTCTGATGAAAATCCGATTGTCGCAGGATGTTGATGTAAAACTAACTAAGCAAGTGTCGGATGCCCATCTGAAAGTGGCGCCTCTGTTGTTTATTTCTCTGGTAGAGAATGCCTTTAAACATGGTATTAGCCCTACAAACCCCAGTTTCGTCCATATTTCTATTTTGGAAGATGGGCATATACTGCGTGTGACTATCGAGAATTCTTATTATCCCAAAAACGAACAGGATAGAAGTGGACACGGCATCGGCTTGAATCAGGTTCAACAGCGTCTTGATTTAGCCTATTCTGGGCGTTATGACTGGCAGAAAGGAATCAGTGAAGACGGAAATACTTATACCTCACAAATAACGATTATCATATGATTATTACCTGTGCAATTATCGATGATGAGCCCCTGGCAGCCGGGTTGCTGGAGAGCTATGTCAAGAAGACACCTTACTTGAGCTTGCAGGGCACTTACAACAGCGCCATTCAAGCTATGAAGAATCTGCGCGAGGATCCTGTTCAGTTACTTTTCCTGGATGTACAGATGCCAGAGTTAAGTGGTTTGGAGTTTTCGAAGGTCTTACCTAAAAGTATCAAAGTGATTTTTACGACAGCCTTTTCACAATATGCTTTAGATGGCTTCAAAGCCAATGCGCTTGATTATCTGTTGAAACCTATTTCCTATGAGGATTTCCTGAAATCTACAGACAAAGCATACGAGTGGTTCTCTATTTGCATGAAACAGGATGTGTATAAGCGTGACCGTTTTATGCTTGTAAAGAGTGACTATAAGTTATTGCGGGTTGGGTTGGATGATATTCTCTATATTGAGGGAGAGAAAGACTATGTGAGCTTCGTCATGAAGAATGGCGAGAAGGTTATGTCGCTGATGTCGATGAAGAAACTCGACGACTTCCTTCCCAAACCAGAGTTTCTGCGCACACATCGCTCTTTTATTGTCCATATGCCAGAGGTTCAACTGGTTGATCGCTTCCGTATCGTATTCGGCGACGTCTATGTGCCTATCTCAGAAAACTACAAAGAGGAAGTGCTTGCATATCTTAATCAGCATACCTTAGGGTAACTCTTTCGAAAAGATATAAAGGCAGATGTGTAAAAGGTAAAATGAAAAGTGCATCTTGCAAAAGGATGCTAAAGGCAATTTTTATTTGCAAATAAATATAAAAAAATCAGGCTGCTTTTGATTTTTTACCTTTTACGTTTCTGCCTTTTTACTTTTTTTATTATCTTTGCACTCGGTTAGGCCGAAATAACTCATTTTTAAATAAAACAATTATGGTAAACTACAAGGATTTAGGTCTCGTGAATACTCGCGAGATGTTCAAGAGAGCAGTAGCCGGTGGCTATGCTATCCCCGCTTTCAATTTTAACACAATGGAGCAGATGCAGGCTATCGTTATGGCTGCAGTAGAGACTAAGTCTCCTGTTATCATGCAGGTTTCTAAGGGTGCACGTAACTATGCTAACGGCACTATCCTTCGTAACCTGGCAAAGGGTGCTGTAGAGTATGCAAAGGAGCTCGGTTGCGAGCATCCTGAGATTGTTCTGCACCTTGATCACGGAGATACCTTCGAGCTCTGTAAGGATTGTATCGACAACGGTTTCTCTTCTGTGATGATCGATGGTTCACACCTTCCTTATGAGGAGAACATCGCTCTCGCTAAGAAGGTTGTTGACTATGCTCACCAGTTCGATGTAACTGTAGAGGCTGAGCTGGGTGTACTCGCTGGTGTTGAGGATGAGGTAAGTGCTGCTGAGTCTCATTATACCAAGCCTGAGGAGGTAATCGACTTCTCTACCCGTACAGGTTGTGACTCTCTGGCTATTTCTATCGGTACCTCTCACGGTGCTCACAAGTTCACTCCAGAGCAGTGCACACTCGTGAACGGCGTGCTCGTTCCACCGCCATTGGCATTCGATATCCTGCATGAGATTGAGAAGAAGCTTCCTGGATTCCCCATCGTGCTTCATGGTTCTTCTTCTGTTCCTATGGACGAGGTTAACACCATCAACAAGTACGGTGGTCACCTCGAGGCCGCTATCGGTATCCCCGAGGAGCAGTTGCGTGAGGCTTCTAAGAGTGCTGTATGCAAGATCAACATCGACTCAGACTCTCGTCTGGCTATGACCGCTGCTATCCGCAAGCACCTGGCTGAGCATCCTGGAGACTTCGATCCTCGTCAGTATCTGAAGCCCGCTCGTGAGAACATGAAGAAGATGTACATCCACAAGATTGTGAATGTGCTTGGTTCTGACGGCAAGCTCGCTCAGTAATGAATAGATAAGATCATTAAATAGAGAATGGGGTTCCGGTTGGAATCCCATTCTTTATTATTTAGACTGCTCAACATCAATTTTCTCAACGGCTCCGGAGAGCGGATGAAGCCATAGGCGGGTGGTGTATCGTTTGTTGAAAAGTGCACCACTTAAGAGTTCTACGTTGCCGAACTGTCCTGCAGGAAACTCGGCAGTGTTAACAATTCCTTGAGCATCGCTGATGGTAGAACGTAGTTTGCCAGGGATGTTCACATAGACCCCCTGTGCTTGCTTGTTTTTCTTCTTCGAGTCAATGATTTCAGCAGGCGGTACTGTCTTCAGATCATCTGCTATATAATAATAAGGTACGCCCGCGAGGTTGTCACTTTCTAATACCCCCAACTTCTGAGAGAAACGGAATAGCACCTTCTTTTCGGAAGTCTGTTCGGGGATGATGGTCATAATATGTTCAGTTGTATCCTTGGTGGTTGTACCAGTAAAGAGGCTGGTCATAGCCAAGTCCTGCTTGTCGAGTTGGTTAAGCATCAGTCGAAGCTGTTCTCCATCCTTAGGCATATTGTCTGCTTGTCCACGTACTAACAGATTGCGGCTCTCTCGGATTTCGTAAATATCTTGAGCAATCAGTTCAGCCATCTTAGCAGTGCTTCCTGCTGCCAATGTCTCTTCGTTCATATACTGACGGGGGTTCATGTTGGCAGGCCGAGGTGCTGCTACGAAAGGCTTTGTCTCAGGCAGTCTGTTAGGTTCTGCATTGATGGCAAGCAGAATGCCATCATCGGAAAGTCTGATATTGGTAGCTACTGTCTTGGCATTGAATTCTATGGCATAATGCTTGGAGGTGTCGGCGACGGCAAAAGCATCCTGATGGATGCTGATGATGCGGTAGCTGACAGATGGAGTAGGAGAGGCGCCCTTGATACGCAGGTAACGCTCTGCGTATTTGCAGAGTTCTCCGGGGGTATAGGTCGTCTTCTCCACTAAGACTGTAATTTTGATGCCAGTTTTAGGAAGGAGATAGATGGCGCCTTCAGGGGTTACACCAGGTATATAGGTACTGGTAGCTGTCTGTGCCAGTACAGCTGATAAATGACAAATGATGAAAGCAAAACCAAGAAATAGACGTTTCATGCGTTTATTCATTCAGTCGTTTAAATGCGTGTGGAAGATATTGGATAATATCACCGGCAATGACACTCTCTTCGCCCAATTCCCGGGCAGCGGCATCACCAGCCAGTCCGTGCAGATACATACCTATGATGCAGGCATCTTCTTTCTTATAGCCGCGTGCCAGCAATCCTGTGATAATACCTGTGAGAACATCACCGCTACCAGCTGTAGCCATACCAGCATTGCCAGTGCTGTTGATGACCACATGACCATCGGGCAGACAGAGGGTGGTGTAATGGCCCTTCAGCAGAATAAAGGCTTGGAGCCGTTTTGCCATTTCGCGGGCTTTCGTCAAGCGCTCATAACTGTCAGTACAATGTACTTCCAGTCTATCAAACTCTTTAGGATGCGGGGTCATGATAATGCCTTTAGGCAATTGTTGTAGCCAAGCTCTATGATTCGCCAGGATATTGATGGCATCAGCATCAATAACTAATGGGCATTGTGTTCGACGTAACTGGGCGATAATGGCAATAGCGGTCTGCTCACTGGTGCCTAATCCAGGTCCAATGCCTACTGCGTTGAAGTCCTCGGTATCGACAGCTTCCGAAAAAGTTGTTTCCTCACGATCGAATTGGATGACTGCCTCAGGTACACTGGTCTGCATAGTCAGATAGTTGCATTTGGGTGTGTGCGCTGTTACCTTTCCTGCTCCAGAACGCAGACAGGCTTTAGTGGCAAGAACTGCTGCACCGCCCATGCCATAGCTGCCTGCAATGATCAGCGCATTACCCATCTTGCCTTTATGGGCAAAAGGATCACGGGGCATGAGGCGTTGACGGATGTCTTTTTCTTCCAATAATGTATAGTCAGCATTGATTTTCTCAATACCTTCCTGACTTAAGCGGATATCAAGGACTTTCTGTTTTCCAATGAATACCTGATTCTCAGGAAAGAAGAATGATAACTTTTTTTGTTGTAATGTCAACGTCAGGTCAGCTTTGATGATATTGGCACGCACATTGTAGGAGTTGTCTTCTGTCATCAGACCTGATGGAACATCAATGCTGACAATCTTTGCCGGACTGGAGTTGATGTATTTCACAAGAGATGAGAAACCACCAGCAAGTGGTTTGTTAAGTCCTGAACCAAACAGTCCGTCAATAACCAGCATGTCTTCTTTCAGATATGGCGGTTCAAACTCTTGAATCACCTCAATAAGTGCTTTGGCTCTTTTCTCCTCAAGTCGTTTTTTGTTAATAGCGCAGTCCTCTGAGAGATGTCCGGATATGTTGAAAAGATATGCAGTTACATCGTAATTCCTGTCAATAAGCATTCTGGCAACAGCCAGCGCATCGCCACCATTATTACCAGGTCCGGCAAAAACAATGATAGGGGTAGAGCTATTCCATTGGTCGGTAATAGCCTGGGTTATGGCCTTGGCTGATCTCTCCATCAAATCGATAGATTTAATGGGCTCATGTTCGATGGTATATTTGTCCAGCTCATGTATCTGAGCGCTTGTAAATATCTTCATAGGTGCAAAAATACGAAAAATATGCTAACGAATAGCAGAGTTTGGCAGA